>NZ_JBSYOP010000011.1:0-27265 GCF_058244685.1 Candidatus Thiodiazotropha sp. AKAK2
TACATGAATTGATAGGGAATCTGACTCTGAGAGGGACGCCTATGCAACTCATCGATCATCGACCGTGGTTCTCCTACAGGGGACTTACACCCCATCAGTTCATGCCCATGCTGGGCGTACACAATGCCATAAACACGGACGTCAAAAAGCTGCGCCGCTCGTCCCTCGCTATGCAGCTTTTTGCCTCCGGTTATGGCTGGCGTTAGAAGTCACCGAGAATAAGTATGCGATTCCAATAATAATATATCGGGACACTCACCGTTTGAAAAGATCATTCAGGTGAGTTAGAGTTAAAAGCACATGGAATGTATTAAAGCCAAGGAGCAGGCAATGACGATATCGCGTAAGCAAGAATATATCGGGACACTCACCGTTTGAAAAGATCATTCAGGTGACCCAGCTTCAAGGTGAAAGTGCACCACACATTTCAGTATACACCTCTAAAGGTGTTTTGAACCTCAAGCATTTTCTTGGTCGATTATTGAGTGCGGTTTCAACCTCTTTTATTCTCGCATGATGTATTTCAGAAAAATCAGTTCCCTTTGGGAAGTACCGACGAATTAATCCATTGATTTGCTCGACCGATCCTTTTTCCCAGCTATGATAAGGTTGGCAAAAATAGGAATCACATTTGAATGCCGCATTTATTTGAAGGTGCCGCGCATTTTCAGTACCGTTATCATAGGTGATAGATTTTATAAACTTGTCTGGTATGCGAGCCAGTCTCTTTTCGATCACATGAAATGTAGCTATGGATTTCTTTGATGAGAGTTTTGTGATCTGTACTAGTCGAGTGGTACGTTCGAGTAAAACATTAAGCCCGCTCTTCCTTCCTTTTGACTCTATTGAATCACTCTCCCAGTGCCCAACTTCCAGGCGATTGTTTATAGTTTCAGGTCTGTCCACGATGCTGATTTTGTTAGCAATTGAAGCACTTTTCTTGCGATAAGGATGTTTCTTTCGACGCCGCTTGTGGTGCCTTGCAAGGAAGCATATCAGTTCCCGAGCATGTTTATAGATATACTGGTATATGGCTTCATGCGATACATGTCTTAGCTCCTCGTCAAGCTTAAGGCGCCCAGAGATGATTTCAGGCGACCACCCTTGAGATAGTTTATCTCTCACATATCGTCGAGTTTCCGTTGATTTTAACGGCTTACGACAACTTCTCTGTATCAAGCGAGATTTATAGTAATGCTGTGCGGGATGAGGATAGTAAGTTGGTACATAATAGTCAGTTTTATTTCGTCGGATTTCGCGACTAATAGTAGAATGGGATCGATTGAGGAGCCTACCTATTTCGCGTATTGATTTTTTATCATAGTGATACCATTCAAAGAGCCGTTGCCTTTCCCATAAGCACAAATGTGAGTAGTGTTTACCCATAATTACCTCCATGTAATCAGTCAATTATACCATAAGTGGTGCACTTCTATTTTGAATCCGGGTGAGTTAGAGTTAAAAGTACATGGAATGCATTAAAGCCAAGGAGCAGGCAATGACGATATCGCGTAAGCAACAGATCTGTCTTGATGAAACCCCCTACTACCACTGCATATCCCGCTGTGTGCGACGTGCTTTTCTGTGCGGTGAGGATAAGTTAACCGGTCGTAGCTATGAACATCGTAGAGACTGGATTGTAGAAAAGCTCAAGCAGCTTGATGGAGTGTTCTCTATCTCGATCTGCGCTTATGCCGTGATGCACAACCACACTCACACTATCTTGAAGGTCGACCGTGAAGCCGCATTGAATTGGCAAGATGATGAGGTTATTTCACGGTGGACTCTGCTCTACAAGCCAAGCCCTATCGTTGACCGTTATCTAAATGGCATAAAATTAACAAAGGCCGAATTGGATTTGTTTGCTGAAGATATCAAAAAGTGGCGATATAGACTCTACGATATTAGCTGGTTCATGCGTAATCTCAATGAAGGTATCGCAAGACAGGCCAATGAAGAGGACGGTTGTACCGGGAAATTTTGGGAGGGCAGGTTCAAAAGCCAGGCTCTGCTTGATGATGCGGCGCTATTGACCTGTATGAGTTACGTTGATCTTAACCCGATACGGGCAAAGATAGCCGATAGTCCGGAAGCATCAGATTTTACCTCCATTCAGGATCGTATCAGGCATTATCAAAAAGCACTCGAGCAAACAGGGAATCGTGTAATAGCAGCCACCGCAACGCCAGAGCATTTAGAGTCGTTCGTTGGTGGCGAGCATCAAGATAAAGCTTCAGGCTTGAATTTTAGCCTGTCAGACTACCTGGAACTGACCGATTGGGCAGGACGATCCATCAGAGAGGAGAAATCCGGTGCCATTCCCACAGAACTGGCGCCAATACTGGAGCGGTTGAATATCGACCCGGAAGCCTGGCTCGACAGCGTAAAATGCTATGGCAAAAACTACAACACAGTGATTGGAACAAGGGAAGGGATTAAGCGGTTCACTCAAGCCATAGGTAGAGGAAGAAAGTGGTTCTGTGCGAGTGGGTTTTCGTTGCAGATCTATCAGACATCACCGACCTGATATTTTAAATCAAACCTGGCTTATTTCTTCCAATCACTGCGTATTGGCGGGGAGCTTCTTGCTCTTTGTTCGGGAAATCCACATCTAAATCAATCAATTAGAAAATAATAATCGGCTGAACCTCCTAGATTAGTCGATGGCGGTCATAATTTAATTCCAACAGAAACAAATGGTAGCAGGGGGGCATTTTCTTCCTTCAAATGATGACTGCCCTTATGACTCCTTTACGACTTCTTATTACTTTATGGTGTTAAATTCAGTTGGTAGATTGTACAATCGTAATTCGGCATCCATTGCTTTAAATAAGAACAATAATTATTCGAAACAAAGGAAAGAAGAGAGTTAAGAATGTGGAAAATCCGATTTTGCGGTATGTCGTTTGAATATAACACCATGGTCGTCGGGAACCTAAATCAGCGGCTTAAGTCCGTTCGCTATCACACACTGGGACACATCGCCTCGCTGCGCGCCCCTTATCCAAGTCGATAGGCTGCATAATGGATGCTATAAGTTTACGGCATCAAACAGATTTTCATCTAAAATCCACATTCTGGCTTTCTGTCACCGCCGCAACCCTGATAATACCTTTTGCTTATTACCATCTAACTCATGAACTCGGGGGAGTTGGTATAGGTGCTTTGATTACGTCATTGAGTCTTTACTTTGTTGCCTGGGCTTGTCATAGAAAAACCTATAAAACCATCTATACGTTTATCTGGCTGACTCCTTTCACCACTCTGTTTGTAGCCTATCTAACCAATTTTGTGGGTATAACAGGTACTTATTGGTGTTATTCAACATTAATCTTATATTACTTTATGATGTCCGAGCGTCAGGCTTGGGTATCAAATATCCTATTTGCATTGGTTAATGTTCCACTAGTGTGGCACCTTTTTGAGACACACGAAGCCATCAGATTCACCGTAACATTCTCATTGGTCAGTGCCTATTCGGCTATTTTTCTTCATATCATAGCTCTGCAGTATAGTGAACTGCACAAGCAGGCGATTACTGACAAGCTAACCAATCTGTATAATAGAACTCTGCTCAAAAATTCGTTGGAACAGGCGATACATCAAGCTAATAGAACAAATACAGCGTTCACACTCATTATCATGGACGTTGATTATTTCAAGAAGATAAATGATGATCTAGGCCATGAGATTGGCGATCAGGTCCTCAAGCAGCTGGGAATATTCTTAAAGGAATTTCTTCGAAGCAGTGACAAAATATTCAGAATCGGTGGAGAGGAATTTTTGATACTGCTCTACAATACCGATGAAGCCAGTAGCATCGACATAGCTGAAGAAATACGAGAGGGTATCGAAAATCTTTCTTTAATACCTGATCGTACTGTAACAGTCAGTATTGGTGTGGCTGGCTTAAGTTCAGTCAGAGACTGGAAGCAGTGGATGAATGTCTGCGACAAGAGTCTGTATGAGGCCAAGAATCTCGGTCGCAACAGGGTAGTTGCATGTGAAGGATAGTGGGTCGATCAAAGTATCTGAAAATAGTCGACAGCCACTCCAGGAATCGTAGCAAGGTCACTCCGCTTGTTTGTCCCACAGTTCAACCGTTAAAAATACCAGATAGTCGCTAATCACTTGTTGATAAGTGCTTATATTAGATCTCACTACAGTAATTGGACTCGTCCAGTATTAACACGATCATAATGACCAGAATATTAAAAATCTCGAAAAAAGATTAGGTCATAATCGAACGGTTCTCTAAATCCAATGTCTCGTCTACAATTCTCTGGGCTAGCAGTAAATTTTTACCAACAATAAAACCTGTATCTCTGGAGGATAATAACAATGTCAATTGAAGACACTCTGACTGATCGTCGCGAATTTCTAGTTGGAACCGCAGCAGCTTTAACAATGGCTGCAATTCCCACGACTGCCTCAGCAATGAAAGACCAGCATCAACACCACCATCATCATCACGGTGAACACAAAGCCCTTGTGGATGCTGCCGAAGAGTGTGTTGCAACCGGTAAGACCTGTCTGAACCATTGCCTGGTACTGCTTGGCGATGGCGATACTTCGATGAAGGCGTGTTCGAAGAACGTAAATGAAATGATTCCTGTATGCGAAGCGATGGCAACATTGGCCCTATCCGATTCCAAAAATCTGAAAGTCATAGCACAGGGTTGCCTGGCTGTATGCAAGGATTGTGCATCCGCCTGTAAGGAACACATAGACAAACACCAGGAGTGCAAGGATTGCTATGAAGCCTGTAATCACTCGATCAAAGTCGTGGAAGCGTATTTAAAGGCGGCCTGATTTTTTCAGGTCTTTTAGGGTGTCCATTGTTCTTGCGCCAGTGAAGTTAATGGTTTAATCGAACCAAATGGCGTAAGAAGTGGACAGTCAACAATCATACCTCTATCCAACCAAGCAAGACTGATATCCTACTGTTTATTGTACATCTCTACAGCAGGTTAGATTTCACGCCTATCACTAATCCATTCAGCCTCTAGTCGTCTGCAATATCTATTCGATAGATCTGAAGTAATTCGAAACGTCAATAAAAGTTGACGCGTGGTTATTCGTCAACTAATATTGACGCATGTCAAAGATAGATCCACTGCCTTCTGCTGAAAAACCGGAGGATGCTCTGGCGGCGGTTGTTGCCTTACGACATATGGCAGATCAGTTAGAAAGAAAAGCTGTCAAAGAGGCGATTGCTCAAGGCTGGAGTTGGTCGCAAGTGGCTGAAGCGCTAGGGGTATCGAAACAGGCTGCACATAAACGGCATGCACTGCATATCAAACCGGCAAAGGGAGCTAAACAGGGATAATGCCATGTTCAATAGGATGAGGTTGCGTATTCGGGACATGAGAACCGTAAGTAAGCTGATTGCTGGAGCGGATAAGCAGGCTTCTTTGTTGGGTGACGAGAGACCTGGCGCAGAACATTTTGTATTGTCCGCTCTCAAACTTGAAGATGGTACTGCCAGACGAGCTTTTGAAAAATTGGGAACAAACTCGGGAAAATTCCAGGCGGCTGTAGAACAGCAGTACAGTGAAGCCTTAAGTTCGATTGGGATTCATCAGGCCTCTCTCGCTATTCAGCCAGAACCGATAGAAGCATCAAATATTTTTCATGAGTCTCAAGCATCAGGCCAGGAATTGATGAAAAAACTGTTTGCGTTGAAACAGAAAGATAAACAGTATCCCCTGCTAGGAGCTCATGTTCTGTGTGCTGTGGCAGACATGGAAAACGGTGTAGTATCGCGTGCATTCAAGATCATGGGCATCAAGTCGGAGCATCTGATCAGGAGTGCCAATGAGGAAATTCACGGGAATCTTTGATAACCAGATCCGGTTGTATAGGGAACATTCAGTCAACCTGAGATTTGACTGAACACAGAAAAGGAGAAACAGCATGAGTACGTATATTCCAATTGTGATTTGGCTTGCCAGTGGGGCGATATGTCTCTATATCGCAAAAAGCGACATCTCAGAATATCCTTCCTTAGAAAAATCATGGTGGCGCTGTTAGGACCACTTGCAATACCCATTGTATTGTTAATCAAAACGGATACGGGGCACCACTTTAACAACTAGAAATCGAATTTATAAACTCATGTGTAAATAGTGAAATGAGTTGATCTGGAAATACTTCAAGAAGCGTAGAGTGTTTTTGTATGGGAAAGTTTTCATTATTGAATTTGAGTTAGTGTCTCTCCATGTAAAAACATGTCGAAATAACGAAATGAGTTTCATGGACAATGGTGTCGAGATTGGATATGACGTTGGTTTCTAAATTTTCCCTAATCTATGTACTGTCCATCACCTCACTATTGGTTTTAACCAACGGAAGTTATTGGATTGTGGGCGCGGCTCTGTTTTTATTCAGTTGGTCCATCGGTACTTCTGTGGCGACCTATCTTTTAAAACGTAAACTGCTTACAGAAAGCAGTCTAGAGACAGAATCTGTTCGTCCCTCAAGGGTCATCGTAACTGGTATTGGCGTCTGCTTTATCCTGGCTCATCTGTTTGAGCTTCCGGCCCATCTAGAGCTCCACGAAAATTTGTGGTTGGTGCTCTTTCACGCCTTAACGCTTATTTTTACCTATCACTTGGTGCGTTTCATGTTCAAACTGTTTTTCCGGAAGTACGCTGATCGTTACGAGAAACCGGATCACTAGGGTAATCGTGAAGTTCCGAAAGATTTAGGTAGCTCAATCTATCCCTGGATTTAAAAAATCAAAGTGATTGACCTGTGTTGAGTGACTCGTTACCAGCTAATTACCCATGAATAGGGCAGTAATTAATATCAATCTGTAGCTATAGTCATTATATCGAGTCTCACCCGGCTGGTGCCCGAAACACTGGCTTAGGTGAGTGTTTCGACTTTTCCCAATAAGGTTTTTTTAAATCAGTCAGATAGTGAATGAACATGGCCAAGAAACAGGTATTTCTCTATAAAGGCTCAGAGATCGATGTCACTTGGGACGAACGTCTCTGTATACACATTGGTGAGTGTGGCTATTCCCAAGGCCAGCTCTTCGTTGCGGGAAGGGATCCCTGGTGTCAGCCGGATCTTTCATCCCCGGCTGAGGTGGAGGAGGTTGTAGCGCGTTGCCCGAGTGGTTCCCTGGTCTGTCGAAACAAAGAGGATCAGGTGAAAGAAACTGTTGCTGCGGAAAATAGCGTAACGGTCAGTTACCAGGGGCCCTATTTTGTGACGGGTGATCTGGCCATCGAAGGGGCGCCTGAGGATATGCCCGGCGTTCGGTTTCGTGCGGCATTGTGTCGGTGTGGCCTGTCGAAAAACAAACCCTATTGTGACAACAGCCATGAAGGCAGCTTCAAGGATTATGGGGCTGTTGGCGAAACCGGTGAGCCCCTGAAGCAGAAAGGCGGGCAGCTGAAAATCACGCCGCTGGAGGATGGT
Source organism: Candidatus Thiodiazotropha sp. AKAK2 (assembly GCF_058244685.1). NCBI lineage: Bacteria > Pseudomonadati > Pseudomonadota > Gammaproteobacteria > Chromatiales > Sedimenticolaceae > Candidatus Thiodiazotropha > Candidatus Thiodiazotropha sp. AKAK2. The sequence goes on from NZ_JBSYOP010000011.1 coordinate 7,432, forward strand.
CCCTTGCTGCTGTCGGGCAGTGTCACCGTCAAAGCCGGCAGTGGGCGGAGTGCCTGGCAGGGAGAGAAGCTGGCCTTGTGTCGTTGTGGCGCCTCCAAGAACAAGCCGTTCTGCGATGGCACACACAATGCAATCGGGTTTAAGACAGAGTAGTCGGGTTTTCGGTTAGGTTGCGGCAACCTTGTCGACTTCGTTTTCCCGATCCGCTTCCTCTGCTCTCAACACGTTCAGAGTGATCTCAGCGGTTCTCATGATGTGCTGTTCAATCGCATCGCAGGCCCGTTTTTTATCCCTGGCCAGGGCTGCGTTGCGTAACTCTTCATGCTCCTGGTGGAGATCTCGTGGGATCTCGGTGTTCAAGGCGATGTTTCGATAGCGTTTGTGCTGATCATAGAGAATGCCATAGAAGCGGCGTAGCCATTTCGAGGTGCAGGCCGCAATCAGCGCCTCATGAAAATCGTGATTGCGGATCTCCCACTCGGCCTTGTCTCTCTCCTCGGACTGTTCAACCTTCTCCAATTGATAGAAGGTCGCCACGATCTGCGACTCCCAGGCATCGTCACCATGTTCGATGCTCTGTGAGAGTGCCTGCTTCTCCAGCAGGATTCGCATCCGGGTGATGTCGGCCAGATCCGCCTCTGACATGGGGGCTACCCGGAAGCCGCGCTGGCCTTCAGCGGTGACAAAACCGTCTGCCGTGAGGCGGCTCAGGGCTTCCCGCAATGGGCTTGCCCCGACCCCATACCCCTCTCGGAGATGCTCGATACGGAGTTTCTCTTCCGGTTGCAGCTCACCGTGAATGATATCGGATCTGAGTTGCAGATAGGCTTGATCGGTCAGTGTCCTGGTGCCGGTCGGTGATTTCTGATCATTGTAAGTTCTTGGCATACCTGCATTTTCCACTTGTGGGCTAACTCATGGGCCGGGTCTTATACCCTACCCGCTATTTATATGATCAACAGTGACTTTTATCAATATTTTAGACGTTAAAAATATATTTGCTAAAAATATCGATAAAATTCTTGCATATCGACAAAATATCGCTATTCTTGTGTTTATCGATATTTTGGAGCGATCACCATGTCCTACCAATTAACCATTGAACCCACTGGCGATGAGCTGGAGGTCGAAGAGGGTCAGAACATACTCGATGCCTGTCTGCGAGCGGGTATCTGGATGCCTCACGCCTGCTGTCACGGCCTCTGCGGAACCTGCAAGGTTGAAGTGGTCGATGGGGATGTGGAGATTGGTGATGCCTCAAACTTTGCCTTGATGGATATGGAGCGGGATGAAGGCAAGGTGCTGGCCTGCTGCGCAACACTCCAGTCGGATGCGGTGATTGAGGCAGACATTGATGAGGAACCGGATGCGCGGGTGATTCCGGTCAGGGATTTCAAGGCTGAGGTGGTCAGGCTCGAAGACCTGACTCACGATGTGAAGGGTGTATGGCTGCAACTGGAGGGTGAAGGGATCGATTTCCAGGCGGGTCAATATATCAACCTGTCGGTACCTGGAGTCGAGGTGCCTCGGGCCTTCTCCCTGGCAAACAAGCCATCGCAGGGCAATCTGATCGAACTGCATATCCGCCTGGTGGCCGATGGTGAAGCAACCCCGGTGATCCACAACCAGCTGAAAGTCGGTGACAGGTTGAATGTGGCCGGACCCTACGGACGCTTCTTCGTGCGCAAGTCGCGTACCGATCCGATGATTTTCATTGCCGGTGGTACCGGCCTCTCCAGTCCGAAATCGATGATTCTCGATCTGCTTGAAGAGGGCTGTAGCGCACCGATTACCCTGTTGCATGGGGTGCGGGCGAAGCGGGATCTCTATGACGACGAGCTGTTCAATGAGCTGGTGGCAGCGCATCCGAATTTCAGCTATGTGCCGGTGCTCTCGCAGATGGAAGAGGGTGATGAGTGGTCGGGTGAAACCGGCTTTGTCCACGAAGCGGCACAGCGACTGTTCGATAACAGCTTCAACGGAAATACCGCCTATCTGTGTGGTCCGCCGGTGATGATTGAAGCGGCGATCCGCGCCCTGATGCAGGGGCGTCTGTTTGAAAACGATATTTTCACTGAGCGCTTTCTTACCAAGGACGAAGAGAGTCGCAAGCGCAGCCCGGTATTCAAGAGGCTGTGACCGTGGCACTGCGTTACGAGATCTATGTGGAAGACAAGGACGCCCGTTTCCATTGCGGTGCGGAGCAGCGTCTGCTGCACGCCATGCAGGCTCAGGGGCTGGGTTCCATTCCGGTGGGTTGCAAAGGCGGTGGCTGCGGTGTCTGCCGGGTGCAGATCACCCAGGGGGATTACGAAACCCGAAAAATGAGTAGAAACCATGTCTCTGAGGCTGAAGAGGGGCAGGGCATCGTGCTTTCGTGCCGTGTCATCCCGAAGAGCGATCTGCGTCTGAGACTGGCACCGAAAGCGCACCAGACAACATCCGAGAGCGCAGCATAGCGTTCCGTCAATACAACAAAAGTTAAAGCACAACATCAACGAAATCGGGCGTCGGCCCGGCAGGAGGGTTTCATGGCAGTGACAAGTAGCGATCAGGCAGTCCGGTTTATCCAGATCACGCTTGGTGAGGTCGGCGTGAGCCGGGATCAACTGAGAATCGATGGTTTTACCGAGACCGCTCATCAGGACAACGTTCGCCACTTCATGAAGAGCTGGAGTGAGTTTGAGCGTAGTGATGAAAGCCACTGCGAGCGTAACAAGAAGCGCTGAACATGTGTGAGACCACTGTCGGCGTTAACCGGTCTGTATTTAACAAGCGTGCGATCAAACGCGCTGATCTGGCTTGACTGGTGGCAAACGGATCTGCTGAGAAAACAACGAGTCCCCGAGGCAACAACGGGAAAACTTAGGACATTGGCGTAATGACGGTGAATTAAATGAAAGAGGTCAAACACTTCATCAATGGTGAGTTTGTCGGCTCTGCCTCAGGCAAGCTGTTCGACAACATCAACCCGGCCACCGGGGAGAAGATCGGCATCGTGCATGAGGCGGGAGCGCCGGAGGTGGATGCTGCGGTGAATGCGGCCCGTGCAGCCATGCAGGGGGACTGGGGGCGCATGCCATTGGCGGAACGGGCCAACCTGCTGCACAAACTGGCGGATGGCATTACCGCCCGCTTCGATGAGTTTCTCGAGGCGGAGTGTCTCGACACCGGCAAGCCGCAGAAGCTGGCCTGCCATATCGATATACCCCGTGGCGCGGCCAACTTCAAGATCTTTGCCGATGTGGTGAAGAACGTACCCACCGAGAGCTTCATGCTCGATACGCCGGATGGTTCAGGCGCACTCAACTACTCGGTGCGTCAGCCTAAGGGTGTGATCGCGGTGATCAGCCCCTGGAATCTGCCGCTGCTGTTGATGACCTGGAAGGTTGGTCCAGCGCTGGCCTGTGGCAACGCGGTGGTGGTCAAGCCCTCGGAAGAGACACCTTTCACCACCGCCCTGCTCGGCGAAGTGATGAATGAGGTCGGCATTCCCAAAGGGGTCTACAACGTGGTGCACGGTTTCGGCCCCAACTCCGCCGGTGAGTTCCTGACCCGCCACAAAGGGGTGGATGGCATCACCTTTACCGGCGAGACCGGAACCGGTGCGGCGATCATGAAGGCCGCCGCAGATGACATCACCGATATCTCTTTTGAGCTGGGTGGCAAGAACCCGGCCCTGGTGTTCGCCGACTGTGATATGGAGAAGGCAGTCGAGGGTACCCTGCGCTCCGCCTTCGCCAACTGTGGACAGGTTTGTCTGGGTACTGAGCGGGTCTATGTGGAGCGTGAGATCTACGATACCTTCGTCGAGCGTCTGAAGCATGGCGCCGAGGCCCTGAAGCTGGGGCAGTGGGACGACCCGGAGACCGACATGGGTCCGCTGATCAGTGAAGAGCACCGCAGCAAAGTGCTCTCCTACTACCGTAAAGCGGAAGAGGAGGGGGCCACTGTGGTCACCGGTGGTGGCAGCCCAGAGATGCCCGACGGCCTCGCCGGAGGTGCCTGGGTACAGCCCACTATCTGGACCGATCTGCCCGACGATGCTTCTTGTGTCCGGGAAGAGATCTTCGGTCCCTGTTGCCACATCCGCCCTTTCGACAGCGAGGAGGAGGCGATCTCCCTGGCCAACGATACCGACTATGGGCTGGCCACCGCGATCTGGACAGAGAACAGCTCCCGCGCCCATCGGGTGGCGGCGCAGGTGGATGCGGGTATCGCCTGGGTCAACTCCTGGTTCCTGCGGGATCTGCGCACCCCCTTCGGTGGCTCCAAACAGTCCGGCATCGGCCGTGAGGGTGGGGTTCACTCCCTGGAGTTCTACACCGAACTGAAAAACGTCTGTATCAAGCTTTGAGGAGTAACCGATGTTGAATGAACAACGCATCAATGAACTGGGTGATGAGCTTTACCAAGCCCTCAGTCAGCGTCAGATGATCGACCCCCTGACCGAACGGGAGCCGGAGATCACCATCGAGGACGCCTACCACGTCTCCCTGCGGATGGTGAACCGGCGGGTAGAGAACGGTGAGTCGATCATCGGCAAGAAGATCGGTGTCACCTCAATGGCGGTGCAGAACATGCTGAATGTGCACCAGCCCGATTTCGGCTATCTCACCGATCGCATGGTCTACGGCAGCGGCGACGAGATGCCGATCAGCGAGCAGCTGATCCAGCCCCGGGCCGAAGGGGAGATCGCTTTTATGTTGAAGCGGGATCTGATCGGCCCCGGGGTGAGCAACGCGGATGTGCTGCGGGCCACTGAGGCGGTGATCCCCTGCTTCGAGATCGTCGACTCCCGTATCCGCGACTGGAAGATCAAGATCCAGGATACCGTGGCGGACAACGCCTCCTGCGGACTCTTCGTGCTGGGTGACAAGGCGGTGGATCCCCGCAAGGTCGATCTGGCCACCGCCGGCATGGTGGTGGAGAAGAACGGTGAGTTGCTCTCCACCGGCGCCGGTGCAGCAGCCCTGGGTTCGCCGGTGAACTGTGTCGCCTGGCTGGCCAACACCCTGGGCAGCTTCGGCATTCCCCTGAAAGCGGGTGAGGTGATCCTGTCGGGCTCCCTGGTTCCCCTGGAGCCGGTGGTGGCGGGGGATTTCATGCGGGTGGAGATCGGTGGTATCGGCTCCGCTTCGGTCCGTTTCACCTGAGCCAATAACGAGGTGCCGAGATGAGTCGCCTAACGCCCTTGCCAATCGATCAACACGAACAGCTGGCCGAACGTTTTGCCTTCTTCGAACAGACCCTGGGCTTCGTGCCCAACAGCCTGCTCACCATGCAGCGCAAGCCAAAGCTGGTGGACGCCTTCATCCAGTTCAGTGCCGCGGTCTACGACCCGGACGGCGAGGTGGATCTGGGTTTCAAGCGGCTGGTGGCCCATGTGGCCAGCAGTGCGGCGGGTTGCCAGTACTGCAAGGCCCATACGGCGGTGAGCGCCAAGCGCCATGGGATTCCGGTGGAGAAGCTGGAGGATGTCTGGAACTACCGCGACAGTCCTCACTTCACCGAAGCGGAACGGGTGGCCCTCGATTTCGCCCTGGCGGCCGCTTCCCAGCCGAATGATGTGACCGATGAGCTGTTCGCGCTGCTGCGGACCTACTGGAGTGAGGATGCAGTGGTGGAGATGCTCTCGGTGATCGGCCTGTTCGGCTTTTTCAATCGTTGGAACGACAGCCTGGCCACACCCCTGGAGGTGTTGCCGATGGAGACCGCACAAGTGCACCTGACCAAGGGTGGTTGGGACGCCGGTAAACATGTGAACAAGGGCTGAGGCCCGGTTAAATCTACGAGGTTAGGATTCATGAACAAAATCAACGCCGCCCTGATCGGCTCCGGCAACATCGGAACCGATCTGCTCTACAAGGCACTGCGCAGCGACTGGATCAATCCGGTCTGGATGGTGGGCATCGACGAGGCCTCCGAAGGCCTGGCCAGAGCCCGCGACCTGGGTCTGAAGACCACCCATGAAGGGGTCGACGGTCTGCTGCCCCATATGCGGGATGACAACATTCAGATCTGCTTCGACGCCACCTCCGCTTATGTCCACGGGGAGAACAATCGCAAAGTACAGGCGCAGGGTTCGATCATGATCGACCTGACCCCGGCGGCAATCGGCCCCTTCTGTGTGCCGCCGGTCAATCTGAAGGACCACGTGGGCAAGCGTGAGCTCAACGTCAACATGGTGACTTGTGGCGGGCAGGCGACCATTCCGATGGTGGCGGCGGTCAGCCGGGTGCAACCGGTGGCCTACGGCGAGATCGTAGCGACCGTATCATCCCGTTCCGCTGGACCCGGTACCCGCAAAAACATCGATGAGTTCACCCAGACCACTTCCGGTGCGGTGGAGAAGGTCGGCGGCGCCAAGAAGGGCAAGGCGATCATCATTCTCAATCCGGCAGAGCCGCCGCTGATGATGCGCGACACCGTGCACTGCATAACCGAGGGCGAGCCGGATCAGGCGGCCATCACCGAGTCGATCGAGGCGATGATCAAAGAGGTGCAGAAGTATGTGCCGGGCTATCGCCTGAAGAACGGACCGGTGTTCGACGGTAACCGGGTCTCCGTGTTCATGGAGGTGGAGGGGCTGGGTGACTACCTGCCCAAGTATGCCGGCAATCTGGACATCATGACCGCGGCCGGTCTGCGTACCGCGGAGATGTTCGCGGAAGAGATCGTCAATGGAACATTAGTGTTGGAAGCGGCATCGGCCTGAGGTAGAGACAATGAATATATCCGGAAAAGAGATCACCATCCACGACATGAGCCTGCGTGACGGCATGCATGCCAAACGCCACCAGATCACGCTGGATCAGATGGTCGCCGTGGCCTCGGCGCTGGACGAGGCAGGTGTGCCGATGATCGAAGTCACCCACGGTGACGGTCTGGCGGGCGCCTCGGTCAACTATGGCTTTCCCGCTCATACCGACGAGGAGTATCTGCGTGCAGTAAGACCGCATGTGAAACGGGCGAAGATCTCGGCGCTGCTGCTGCCGGGCATCGGTACCGTACCCGAGCTGGAGATGGCTGCGGACTGTGGGGTGGATACCATCCGTGTGGCCACCCACTGCACCGAGGCGGATGTCTCCGAACAGCACATCACCAAGTCCCGTGAACTGGGGCTCGATACGGTGGGTTTTCTGATGATGTCCCACATGGTTGGTCCTGAGAAATTGATCGAGCAGGCGAAGCTGATGGAGGGCTACGGCGCCAACTGTATCTACGTCACCGACTCCGCCGGTTACATGCTGCCAGAGGATGTGACGCTGCGACTGGGTGCGGTGCGCGACGCCCTGCAGCCGGAGACCGAGCTGGGCTTTCACGGCCACCACAATCTCTCCCTCGGGGTGATCAACTCCCTGGCGGCGGTGGAAGCCGGCGCCAACCGCATTGACGGTTCCGCCGCCGGCATGGGTGCGGGTGCTGGCAATACCCCCCTTGAGGTGTTTGTTGCGGTGGCGGAGCGTATGGGCGTGGAGACCGGGGTCGATCTGTTCAAGCTGATGGATGTGGCGGAGGACCTGGTCGTACCGATGTTGGATCAGCCGATCCGGGTCGACCGGGATGCCCTCACCCTGGGTTATGCGGGGGTCTACTCCTCCTTCCTGCTGTTCGCCAAACGGGCCCAGCAGCGTTACGGCGTCTCCTCACGGGATGTGCTGGTTGAGCTGGGCAAGCGGGGTATGGTCGGCGGCCAGGAGGATATGATCGAGGATGTGGCGATGGAGATGGCCAAGGCACAGGGGGCGAACTGATGGGCACTCTGACAGAAGCACAGGTTGCCGAACTGGCGGAGTATCTGGAGACCAGCGAGCTGGAGGCCAGGGATGCCACCAAGATCACCGATCGTTTTCCCGAGATGGATTTCGACGATGCCTACGACATCCAGTTCGAGATCCGTCGCCGCAAGCAGGCAAGAGGTAACAAGATCATCGGTCTGAAGGTGGGTCTTACCTCCCGCGCAAAGATGAAACAGATGGGGGTGGAGACCCCGGTCTACGGTTTCCTCGCCGACTACTTCGATCGTCCGGATGGGGGCGAGATCGAGACCGATCAGCTGATCCACCCGAAGGTGGAGGCGGAGCTGGCCTTTGTCACCAAAGCCCCCTTGAAAGGGCCCGGTTGCCATATCGGCAATGTGCTGGCGGCCACCGATTTCGTCATTCCGGCGGTGGAGGTGATCGACTCCCGCTATGAGAATTTCCGTTTCGACCTGATCAGCGTGATTGCCGACAACGCCTCCTCATCCCGCTTTGTGCTGGGTGGGCAGATGGCCGATCCGGCAGATGTGGATATGCGCACCCTGGGTGTGGTGATGGAAAAGAACGGCCAGGTGGTGGAGCTGGGAGCCGGTGCTGCGGTGCTGGGTCATCCCGCCGCCAGTGTGGCGCTGCTGGCCAACATGCTCGGTGAGCGGGGCGAGGAGATTCCTGCCGGCACCCTGATCCTGACCGGCGGTATTACCGCCGCTGTCGCTATGGAAAAGGGCGATTGTCTGAATGTGAGATACCAGGGATTGGGCAGTGTGGGGATGCGGTTTGTATAAGACGGCAGCAGACTGTCAAAGCCGAATCTCCTGACCCTTGGGCAGGGCGTTGCCGTGCCCTGACCCTAAGAACATGCCAACCATCCCCCATGGGATGGAGATGAGAGGATGAGCAGATGAGTAACCATCATCGAACTGAACAACACAGCGTCTGGCGTTACGCGCCCTGGCTGTTCCTGGCCCTATTGATCAGTGGATGTGAAGCGCCTCTCGATCTGACCCTGGTGGAGCGGGAGATCAAGAAGCCGATCTACCGTTTCGATCAGTTGAAAGCGGCAGCCTCCAATCACAGACGGATCATCGCGGTTGGGGATTACGGTACGGTCCTTACCAGTCTCGATAAAGGGGAGACCTGGCAACGGACCCAGTTGCCGACCAAGTCCTCTCTGGTCGCGGTGGCGAGTTGTGAGGATGGCAGTTTTGCCGCCATCGATACGGTACGCAAGGTCTGGATCTCCGATGCCAAAGGCAGTGAGTGGCAGGCGACTCAGCTGGAGACCATGGAGAGCCCGATGGCGGTCACTTGCGACCCTCGTGGTCGTTTCTGGATCACCGCCAGCTTCAGTACCCTGATCCACAGCGACGAGACCCAGTCCAACTGGCAGGAGATCTCCCAGCAGGAGGATATGCAGTTCACCTCGATCCAGTGGCTCGACCGGGATAATGGGGTGGTTGCAGGTGAGTTCGGCTCACTCTACTTCACCGATGACGGCGGCGAGAGCTGGGAGCGGGGCAACGATATCCCGAACGAGTTCTATCCGATGGCGGCCTGGTTCCGTTCTCTGGATGAGGGTTGGGTAGCGGGACTCAGCGGCACCATCCTGCATACCAGGGACCGGGGTGAGACCTGGCAGCGTCAGGCGTCGGTCAGTAAAGCGCCGATCTACAGTCTGATACCCCAGGGTGAGCGGCTCTACGCCACCGGCGACAACGGTACCCTGTTGCAGCTGCAGGGGGATCGTTGGCAGGGGGTGCCGGATGCACCACGACTCTTCTCTTACCTGATCACTGCCATCCCCCAGGGCGATGAACGCCTGCTGGTGATGGGCGGGCGGGGCACCATCAGCCCGATTGCGACCCCTGCTGAAGGAGCCGTCCAATGACTATGCATGCCTTCTCACACTGGTTGAAAAACATCGACAACCTGGTGTTCAAGTTTCCCAAGATCTTTCTTGCCGTGATTGCGGCACTGACAATCTTCTTCGCCTTCCAGGTGCCGAAAGTACAGATGTACTCCGATTTCGCTGATCTGCTGCCCCAGGAGCATGAGTACATCAAGCTGCACAACTCGATTCGTGACACCTTCGGTGGCGCCAACAATGTGGTGATGGCGGTGGTGGTGGATGAGGGAGACATCTTCACTCAGCAGACACTGGCGCGGATTCACCGCATCACCCAGGCGGTGGATAATGTCAGCGGCGTCAACCACAACCTGCTGGCCAGCCTGACCCACCGCACCTCGCGCAAGGTCTGGTTGACCGACACCGGTGATGTCAACTCGCAGCCCTATTACGATCCGCTCAAGGAGAGCTGGAGCGAGGCTGAGCTGAACAAGCTGCGGGACGATGTGATGAGTAACCCCCGGGTGTTCGGCCTGCTGGTCTCGCCCGATCTCAAGGCGGCGCTGATCAAGGCCCAGTTCAACGAGGGTCAGCTCAACTATGGTGAGATCTTCAATCAGCTGCAGCAGATCCGCGATACGGAGAATGCGGACGGTGTGTCGATCTACGCCACCGGTCAGCCCATGTTGTGGGGCTGGGTCTACAGCTATCTGGATCAGCTGTTTCTGATCTTTACCACCACGGTGGGGATCATGCTGTTCCTGCTGATCATCTATTTTCGTCGGGCCTATGGGATCCTGCTGCCGATGTTCGGCATCACCATCTCGGCAATCTGGGGGCTGGGTATCCTCTCCCTGCTGGACTACAACCTGGATCCCCTGACCCTGGTGATTCCCTTCCTGATCTCCGCCCGGGCGATGTCCCATGCGATACAGCTGGTGCAGCGGTTCTATGGTGAACTGGAAGAGGTGGATGAACCCAGAGAGGCCGCTCACCGTACGTTTGACTCCCTGTTCCGGCCCGGCAGTCTGGGTATCGTCTCCGATGCCATCGGTCTGCTGCTGATTGCACTCGGTTCGGTGCCGATCAATGTGAAACTGGGTATCTATGCCTCTCTGTGGGCAGTCTGTGTGGTGTTTACCGTGTTGATCGCGGTGCCGCTGATGCTCTCGCTGCTGCCGAAACCCAAACCGGCGGCGAAACGACTGGCTGCGGAAGATGCCCTGTTTGGCCGGGTTGCTGCGGTGGTCGCCAACCGTCATGGTGGATTGGTGATTCTGAGTCTTGCGGGTGTGATTCTGTTGGTCGGCGCCCAGTTCAGCAGCCGGGTACAGATCGGCGAATCCGAGCCCGGTTCACCGATTCTCTATCTGGATCACGACTACAACGTCTCTTCGAAGGTGATCAACGAACGTTTCCCCGGTTCCGAGGAGCTCTATATCGTGGCCCGCACCGATAAGAAGGGGGGTATGAAACGGCCCGATGTGCTGCAGGCCATTGAGGCTTTTCAGAACCATATGCTGCTCGACCCGGAGCTGGGTGGCGCCAAGGCGGTTCCCGATCTGGTCAAGCAGGTCAACCGGATCTTCCACTCCGACGATCCTCGCTGGGCGATCATTCCCGATACCGAGGCCTATGTGGGCGGTCTGATGTTCGCCTATATGGCCTCCAGCCCGGTGCCCGGTGCCTTGAAGGAGTTTGTCGACACGGATGACCAGGTGGCCAACATCGTCTTCTTCTACAAGGATCATCAGGCGAAGACCATCCGCCGGGCGATCCATCGCGCCAAGGAGTGGGTCAACGAACCCGCCAACCAGGTGGATGGACTGCATATCGAGCTGGCCGGTGGGCTGGTGGGGGTAACCGCAGCGATGAACGAATCGGCCTATGAGAGCAACATGCTGATCATTCCGCTGGTATTGGCCTTGATCTTTGTCTTTGTTACCTGGTTCTACATGTCGCTGCATGCGGGTTTGATCATGTTCCTGGCGATGATGTTCTGTACGGTTTCCACTTACGCCTATATGGGCCTGGCGGCGATCGGCATCAACGTCAATACCGTGCCGATCATCGCGGTGGGTATCGGTGTCGGTATCGACTACTCGATCTACATCATGGACCGGATCCGTGAAGAGACCGCTAAAGCCCACGGGAATCTGCAGAGTGCGGTGCTGAGAGCCATCGCCACTACCGGCAAGGCGATCGGTTTCACCGCCGCCTGTCTGATCGGCGGGGTGATCATGTGGGTCTTCATCTCCGATCTGCGCTTTCAGGCGGATGCGGCTCTGCTGCTGGTGGTGATGCTGATCCTGAATGCTCTGGCGGCGATGTTTCTGGTACCCTCCTGGGTGATGATTTTCCGCCCCAGTTTCATCGGCAGCGCCCGTTACGATGACGACGGAGTGCTCTATGCGGAGAAGCCTCAGACTGCCTGATTAGAAACCTTTTTTTGGTCCCTCCCTATCGGCCGGAAGCATTTTCCGGCTTTTTTTGTCTATTAAAAATTATCGAAATAATAACAAATTATCATTTGATCAATTAAAATATCGATATTTTTACGATATCCGTAACCGGCCCTTTCTGATTGTAATTATACGTAACAAAAACAATAGCTTACAACTTGGCACGCCTGCTGCATTAATAAGTCTTGCTTACATAATTCAGTATGAGGAGGAGGCTAGGATGTTCCTAGACAGTCACACACAACAACCGGGAAGGAAGCATCCGGTCATTCAAGCCACACTGCTGGCGGCTGCGATTGCGGCCTGTCTGAGCGGAGGCCAGGCTCTGGCCTACACCTCCGAAGACGGCACGACGCAGGTCAACGGATTTGTTGAAAACGCCACCTACAGTCGCCGTAATGTAGGGCTGAGCAAAATGCGCAACACGGTGTTGATCGAAGGCTCCAAGGATTATGGAGAGCAGGGGTCATTTTCCAACGTCAGCTTCGTCGGTACCTTCCGGGCGACCTATGACGGTGTCTACGATCTCAACGACGATGAGTTTGGCGATAACGCCGGTGGACCCATCAACATGCAATCGGTAGGCGGCGCCGGTAGTACCGCCTGGGGTCAATCCGATATCTCGACCGGTGTGTTGGGATTCGGTTTCGATACCACGGAAAATCCCAATGAAGGTATGGTCAATCTGGGCCACGCACTGCACGACACGGATGGGGGTGTCGGTCTGGGCGTTCCGGTGCGTCCTTGTGATGTGGACTCCCGTGGCTGTATCGATGACTACCTGGATTTCGAAGAGAGTGACCTGAAGTATCCGGAGTTCAACGACCGGCTCGATTTTCTGCGCGAAGCCTATCTGGACGCCACCCTGCCGACCGAGAGTGCGGCTACCTGGAATTTTCGCCTTGGCCGTCAGCAGGTGGTCTGGGGTCGTACCGATCTGTTCCGCGTATTGGATGTGATCAATCCGGTGGATTACTCCCGTCACAACATCTATGACGAACTGGAGGATATCCGTATCCCGATGTGGATGGCCACCGGTGAGTACCGGATGGGCGCCACCGAGACCTTCGATGACCTGAATATGCAGTTCGTCTGGAACTTCGACAAGTTCCGTCCGAACAGCCTGGGCCAGGGTGGTACACCCTACGCGATTCTCGATGCGGGCAGCTTCTTCCGTGCGATGAAGAACTGCTGGGATAATGGTTGTTCCGTATCCAACTTCGCCGGTGGGGCGCTCTCCACCGACTTCCCGAAACATGTGATCGGTATCCGCGATGTGCATCTGCCTGACTGGTCGCTGAGTAACTCTCAGTTCGGTCTGAAACTTGAGGGTGACTATCAGGGGCTTGGATTCTCGCTGAATGCGCTGACCTATCGTTCCCAACTGCCTTCGCTGCGCGCCGTGGTGGACAATGCGGACAATCCGTTTACCCCGGAGATCGAATCGCAGAGCTACGATTATCTGATCGCCTTCGATATGTACTTCCCCAGGGTCAACCTGATCGGCGGTTCGCTCGACTTCTACGTGGATGACATCAAGTCGGTGTTCCGTGTTGAAGCGGCCTACACCGACGGTGAGGAGTTTGCCAACACCCTGCGTCCGGAGCTCTACTCGGAGTCGGATGTATTCCGTTACGTCATCGGTTGGGATCGTCCCACCTTCATCCCCTTTCTCAACGAAAAACGTGCCTTCCTGATCTCTGCACAACTGTTTGGCGAGTATCTGGTCGACCACGAGCGGGAGACCGTCAACGGCATCGAAGCGGGTAACCCCAATTGGGAAATCAACCACGTGGGTACCCTGCTGGTCAAAGGCTGGTATCAGAACGACCGGGTCAGTCCCCAGGTCATCATGGCTCATGACTTCAAGGCGGGCGCCAGTGTGATTGCACCCTCGATCGATTGGCTGATCAGCGACAACCTGAGACTGACCGTCGGCGCCAATGTGAAAGTGGGTGACGGTGAGCAGGAGTTTGACGATTGTCGTTCCTGTAACCCCTTTCCCCCGTTTACCGGAGATGGCGAGCCGGGTGATACCGCGCTGCGTAATCTGGCGGGTTATGAACCCCTCGGTCGGTTTCGTTCCGGGCCGATCGGTATGGCCCAGGCCGAGGATGAGTTTCAGATCACACTGCGTTATCGCTTCTAAGAATTTGAATGGAGGTTTTGAACATGCGTTTGCTTAATACAACGCTGGTAGCGGCTCTTTTGGTGGCTGCCAACCTGCCCGCTCAGGCGGCAACTGAAGAGGATGTCGAGAACAGCTTCTTCCCCTATAAGAACGGCGGCCCTAGCTATGATGGCCTGAAGGCCGGGTTGGTGATCGATCAGACCAACGTGGCCCAATTCAAGGAGGTCCTCGATCCGGCGATGTTCGAGTTCATCAGCCAGGGATGGACCAAGGTCAAGGTGGGAGAGACCACCTCGTTCGATCTTCACCCCAACTATGTGCAGGCGACAAGGGATGGGCTGGGAAAGGTGAAGCTGGGTGAGAAGTCCGGTGAGATCGAAGGTTTCATCGCCGGTCGTCCGTTTCCGGAAGAACCGTCGATGGACGATCCCCGTGCCGGTGAAAAGCTCGCCTGGAACTACAAGTATGGTTACAACTGGGGTGACAACGCGGCGATCTATCCTTTCTACTGGAAGTATAAGGATATGAAGTCCGGGAAACTGGAGAGAACCATCAAGTTCAACTTCCACTTTCTCAACTACATGCACCGGGTGAATCAGGAGCCGTTGCCGGAGATTACACCGAATCCGTCCAAGCTGTTCCGTGCCATCTATGTGCAGGCGTTGGAGCCTTTTGACGTTAAGGATACCCAGCTGCTGATCCATCGCTATGAGAACGATCTGAAACGTGACAGTGCCTGGCTCTATCTTGGTTTTCAGCGCCGTGTACGCCGCCTGGCTTCAGGGCAGGTCACCGATGCGTTCCTTGGTTCCGATATCATGATCGAGGATTTCGAAGGTTATAACGGTCGTATCAACGACATGGAGTGGACCTTCAAAGGAACCAAGAACATCCTGGTGCCATTCTACAACCATAATGCGCTGCAACTCTCCGAAGAGCACAAAGAGTCGGATGGATACCAGTTTGTGGAGATGGGTGATAAGGGCGACTGTTTTCCACAGATTACCTGGCAGTTGCGTAAGGTCTATGAACTGGAGAACAAGGCAAAGGATGCAAACCATCCGATCAGCAAGCGCGTTCACTTCATCGATGCGCAGACATTCACCATCCCGCGCACTTTGACCTATGACCGCAAAGGGGACCTGTGGAAGAGCTGGCAGATCGGTCAGGCCCATCCGGATCATCACCTGCCGAAGAACAAAGGCACCGGTGTGGCCATCGATGACTCCTTTACCATGATCGATGTGCAGGCGATGCACTGCACCACCGGGCAGTTCAAGGGACAGGTCGATCCTTCTCTGAATCCGGCCAGAAAATTCACAGTACAGAACTTGAGAGCTTCCGGTCGTTGATACCGTGCTTTTGTCTGGCGGCGCCAGCCGCCAGACATTTTTTGGTTCTATGGGAAAACGGCGGATAGTGAGTTTGGTCTCATGAATCTAAACGTTTTCCCATATGGCTAAATTCATAATGTATATGAGCGAAAGTTACGTGGTGCTTAATTGAGACTTATTTGGTGGGGCAGGGCCCCACCCTACCATTAAGATCAAGCTGTAGGGTGGAGCCCTGCCCCACCAAACTCTTTGATTGAACTGAATGCGTGCCTAGAGGCCTATTAACCTAGCCAGCAGTATTCACACTATGGCCAGGTTAATCATGAAAGTGTTCCTGACAGGCATAGGCATGCGTTGGGATGGCAAACAGGAGCGAAAAATTAATCTCTCACATTTAGGAGCTTGACGATGGTTGAACCGGTTGACGTCTATTTCTATTTCAACTTCCGCAGCCCCTACTGCTATTTGGCGACCAAGACCCTGTGGCCTATTTTCGAGGATTTTCATACCCGCCTGGTGTGGCGTCCCCTGGGTGGCTGGGATGGCCGCTCGCCCCCGGAAGTGGCGCTGAAAAAGCTGCCGATCGCCAGGCAGGACATGGCGCGCTTTGCCAAGCGACTGGGGATACCGGTCAATCCGCCACCCAAGACCACCGATCCGACACTGGCAGGTGCGGGGTCGTTGTTGGCAGAACGTAAGGGCCTGTTAAAACCCTATATCAACGAGGTGATGCGCAAGGAGTGGGCCGATGGCGCCGACATCGGCCAGCTGGATATCCTGTTGCAGGTCGGTGAAAGCATTGGGCTCGATCGGGAGGAGTTGGCCGAAGCGGCAAACGATGCCGATAATCAGGCCCAGCTGATGCGTAACTGGCATGAGGCGGATGAAAAAGGCGCCGTGGGTGTGCCGACCTTCATCATCGGTGAAGAGATCTTCTGGGGCCAGGACCGGATCGATTTTGTACTTGAACACCTTCGAGAACTGCGGCTCTCCCGCCTATGAGTGTTCGAACTCTGCTCTATGATAAAGAGGAGTGCCCGTTTTGCTGGCGGGTGCGGATGGCGTTGCATCACTGCAAAGTTGAATACCAGCGCCTGGCCTATGATGAGTATGAAGATGAGTGGAGCCGATTGACGCCAAGCGGCACGGTACCGGTGCTTAAGGCAGGCGAGATGGTATTGCACGACTCATCCGTGATGCTGGAGTATCTCGATGAGCGATATGGTGGTCTGTGGCCGACGTTGCCTGAGCAACGGGCTGAGGCGCGGGGGATCGCCCTCTATGCCGACAGTGCGGTGGGCCGGCCGGTAAGGGATCTGGTATTTCAGCGACGCGACAAACCACCTGCAGAGTGGGATGAGGAAGTGATTGCCCATGCGATGGGAGCCTGGCATCAGGCGATGCCCTATCTGGAAGAGCGACTGGCAAAGCGGAGCCACTTTGTTTCCGCTGGCGGCATCACCGATTTTATCCTGGCAACGCGCTTCGGCTTGGCGATGGCCTACGATATGCCTTCGCCCCGCAGTCCCGGTTTAATGGCTTGGTTCAATAGAATCGCCGAGTCAGCGGAGTTTACCGAAACCGCACCGAAGGTCGTGATGGATAAATTGGACAGGGGTTGGTTGAGATGACAGAGAGCAATACGATTGCAACGGGTGGCAACCTTGAGGGTGATCCACCGGTTACCGTGATGGTGACCCGTAAGCCCATCGAGGGTAAAGAGGCGGAGTTCGAAGACTACATTATCGGCATCACCAATGCGGCCATGCAGTGGCCGGGGCATATGGGCACCAATGTGTTCAGGCCGAATAAACCGGATGGCAGTTACCGTATTGTATTTAAGTTCGACCATCTGAGTAATTTGGAAAGCTGGGAGAACTCACCCGAACGGGCCGAGTGGCGGGAGATTGCGGAGCAGGTGAGTCAGCCACGGGAGATTCAGACCATCACCGGTCTCGAAGCCTGGTTTACCCTGCCCGATTGCGCGATCAATGTGCATCCGCCGAAGTATAAGATGGCATTCCTTGTCTGGTTGGGGGTTTTCACTCTGGTAACGCTGCTGAGCCTGTTGATCGGTTCCTACATCGAAGATCTGCCGCTGGTTGTCAGGACCTTTACCCTGACCATCATCGTGGTGCCGACACTGACCTATTTCGTGCTGCCCTTTCTGACCCGGTTGTTTTCCCGTTGGCTCTACCCATCTGGCTCGAGTTGACGAGTAGCTTTTTTTAGTCCGTAAATGAACGCGAATAAGCGCTAATGGTTATTGTGTATCAGAACTTCCGGCGTGGTTGTTTCAAGTGGTGCTGACTCAAATTCTATTTGGTGGGGCCATGCCCCACCAAATACACGTTGACTAACACAGACGTATGGATTTTTTTGACAGCAGTGAACGCATGCCGGGGTCCAGGAGACTCACCCAGTCGATTCTATCGCTCGTTTGATATTGGGGTTTCAATCCAAGGTGAGTGCAGATTGATACACAACCCATCGGATCATAGCTATAGTTTTAAACAGAGTGGGGTTGTGATTGGGGGATTGAGTGGAGCATGTTTGAATTTATCAGAAATCTGTTGTCGTCAGGCGAGCCGCATGCGTCTGTCTACTCCCGTGAGGAGCTGGATAAACACATCGACATGGCTGTGGCGCATTTCGACTCCCGCCTTAAGCTGATCCCGGGCTATCGCAAAAAACTTGCGCCGGTGGTTGAGAATGCTCTGATCCATACCGACGCATTGATTGCAGAGCTTCCTGGTCCAATCGATTTGAGCCGTAAGGCTTACTCGAGTGATCACCGTGTGAATGCCTATTTCGGTTCTGTCGATCAAATGGAACACCTTTTCAGTCACTCCCCTGATTTTCGTGAGTTTGTGAAAAGACCGGAGAGCTTTTCTCTGACACATGGCTATGCCCTGATGGTGATGAGCCGGCAGCAGAAAAGTGTTCTCGGTCATGCACAGGTTGGGGATATGATTCAGAGCGAGGTGATGCAGCAGGTGGTCAATTATACCGGTCACCAGCTGGTGAAGCCGGCGGAGTCCGAGGAAAGTGTGCGCTACGATTTGCGCGAGCGAGCCTTTCAGCATCTGATCGCGGAAGCGGTACTCAAATTGGCCGGGCACACCGAGGAGAAGGCGGATCTCGATCGTGAGCGGATCCATTTAAAGATGGAGCTGAAGACGCTGCAGGCAGCAGATGGTGCCCTGGATTTTGTCACGGAAGAGATAGACCAGACCCGCAGCCGGGTCGATCAGTTGAGAAAACAACTGGCCGAGGTTGAGTTGAAGCTCGATAAGGCCTCCAGTGGACTGAAGACCATCAATGATTATTTCGCGTTGCTGATCAATGTGCTCAATCAATCGGATCGCTACTGTGGTCTGGAAAACAGAACAGACTGTCTGGGACAGCATAATGTTGTGGTCGATTCGAATGATGGCAGCGAAGTCCCCTATGCGGAGATTCGTATCGGTGAACAGCAACGTTATAGTGTTATTGTGAAATATCCCTTGAATGAACTGAAAGATCAGAGCCGCATTGCCAGCCAGATGAACTCGATCTATGGGCAGTAAGAGCGATGCGACTATGAATTCGATGATCTTAAAACCCGGTAGAACTGCAAGAATTCCTTCAAAGCTACCTGTGTGCTGGAAATTTGCTTACCGGGTGAGTTTGACGCGAAAGATTCAGATCACTATGGCCGTGAAGCAACTACACTTAGTTTACTCCTTCTAATAATGCGTATCCGCCAAAGACTAAGATCCTTGTCTTGTTTGGTTTTTGGGTGATCTGGAAACATTTTTGAGCCTATTGATCGGTTCCTGCTTTGAATTACTTGTTTAATTCGGATGTTCCCAAGGATTGTAACCTACTGATAAATAGTAATTTCTTGTGTAGCATATATGCTTTGAAATGGTTTGGCGAAAAGAAACGTAAGTTTCGAAGTGGCGTTTAGTGATTACTATCTCTCTGTTTTTAAATAAATTTTAAGTTTGAAATGCTCGTTTATCGTTGTTCTCTTTTTGGGTGCCTGTTGGCCCTTGCCTAAAATCTACGTATTTCTTCTTTTTTATCTCTGTGAAATGTGTCTATTGAGAAACTGCTCTATATTATGTACTATTTCTTTACCAGATAGGTAAAGAAATGGATGCTCAAGGCTTTGGAAATAGGTTTCAAAAGATAACGTAAAATTTCTTTCGCACATTTGAAGAGGCGGTGGCCTTGTTGATTAAATGGTAAGTGACCAAACGAACCAACAATCAACAGAAGGACCACCACCATGAATAAAGATACCAAAACTT
>NZ_JBSYOP010000001.1:0-43008 GCF_058244685.1 Candidatus Thiodiazotropha sp. AKAK2
AGAGGATTGATTCGAACCCTTCGTTCGAAAGGAACGAAGTGACGCCGACGCCGCAGCGAAGCGTAGGCGCCCCGAAGGGGTGAGCCGAAGGCGAATCAATCCCGACCTTCAGTCCACAGCCAAGCCAAGGAGACCCTCAAACCCCTTTTTTTATGGCGGAGAGAGAGGATTGATTCGAACCCTTCGTTCGAAAGGAACGAAGTGACGCCGACGCCGCAGCGAAGCGTAGGCGCCCCGAAGGGGTGAGCCGAAGGCGACCTCCAGCCCACAGCCAAGCCAGGGAGACCCTCAAACCCTTTTTTTATGGAAGAGAGAGCATTGAAGAAGTATTCAGTCGCAAATAAACGCCAATCACCGCAAATCCACGAAAATCTTCCAATGATGAAGCCCTGGCAATTCAGCGATTTATCAGAAACTATTGATCCACAGCGGCCACTCGGTAATATTTGCGACCATTAGCGGTGATTCGCGTTAATCTGCGGCATACATTCAATACAACAACCATTAAAAAAGATCACTTGTGAAACCGGCAATCAATTCCCTGCTGCTGGACATGGACGGTGTCCTCTATCATAGCGAAAAAGCGATCCCTGACGCACTGGAGTTCATGCGAAGGGTTGGGGATATGCCCCATGCCTTCATCACCAACAATCCCATCCTGTCGCCAGTCAGGGTTGCGGATCGTCTCGAGGGAATGGGCTTCAGAAGACCGCATGAGAGGCAGATCGTCACTTCCGCCGAAGCGACAGCTCTCTGGCTGGGCCGACAGAAGCCGGATTTCAAATATTTTGCTGTGGGAGCCGAAGGTCTGCATCTGGCACTGCAGGAGCGCGGTCGGGAGGATTCGCAGCAGGCCGATTTTGTGGTGATCGGTGAGGGGCCGGGGATCGACTTCGAGTCTATCACCATCGGCACCAATCTGATCCTGAAGCAGGGGGCTCAACTGGTCTGTACCAATCCTGACCACAGTGTTGATGCTCATCATGAGGGCAGTCATCGCGTGTTGCCCGGTGGCGGGGCACTGGTAGCGCCCTTCGCTGTTGCCACAGGGAAACAGCCGCTGATCATTGGTAAACCTTACCCACTGCTCTATGAGATGGCTGCAGAGCGACTCAGGATAAGTCTCGACCATTGTCTGATGATTGGTGATCGACCGGATACGGATATTGCCGGTGCGGCCAGACTTGGTATGAAAACAGCCCTGGTGCGGACCGGTCGATTTGCCCCGAATACCGATTACCCGGCGGAACTGCCCAGACCGGATTGGGATATCAATTCACTCTCCGAGTTGAGTCAAATACTGTTTTATTCTTAGAGAGAGCCTATGCGTGACATCATTACTCTGACAACCAACCAGCGGGAAGAGCTGGTTGATATCACCCCACAGGTCGAAGCGGTGGTACGCTCCAGTGGCGTACAGAACGGCTTGGTGGCCCTCTACGCCCAGGGTGCCACCGCAGCCATCATGATCCAGGAGAACTGGGATGACAGTGTGCAGCGGGATGTTGTGGATCTGTTGCGTAAACTGATTCCCAAGGGTATCTGGCAGCATGATCAACAGGATGGCAATGGGGATTCCCATCTCAAGTCGGGTCTGGTCGGTCCTTCTGAGACCATTCCACTGATCGATGGTAGGTTGGGGCTCTCCCAGTGGCAGAATATCTTTTTCTGCGAGTTCGACGGACCGAGAAGGGAGCGCAGGGTGGTGTGTTCGATCCTGCGGAGTCATACTTGACTGTTACCAATACTAACCGAGTGTCTTGATGTCCTCTTCAGCTAAACAGAAACCCTACTATCTCTCCCGTACTGATGTGATTCATCCCCTGGCCAGCTGTTCGAAAATTGGTTTCGAACTGGACGGTGCAGTCTGGCCGTCGGCAGAGCACTACTATCAGGGCATGAAATTTGAAGATCAGGCACTGCGCGAGGAGATCAGAACAGCAGATCATCCCACTAAGGCACAGACGTTGGCGGCGAAGAACAAGCGTTCGATTCGCAAAGACTGGAAACAGCTGCAGAAGGTGATGATGACCCGTGCCATCTACATCAAATGCAGGGCGAATCCGGATGTGGTGGCTGCACTGCTTGCAACCGGGGAACAGGAGATCATCGAGACCAGCCAATATGACTACTATTGGGGCTGTGGTCGTGACGGACGGGGGCACAACACTTTTGGCAAGGTGCTGATGGCGGTGCGTAACAAGTTAAGGGAAGAGCAGTTGACTGAATAAGGCTTCTTATAATGTCAGGGTATACTGTTTGTTACAACAGCAATAGGATAAAACAATTGACTGTTGACCAGACTCATTCTGCCAATGCATATGAGTGTGCGGATGATTCGCAAGTTAACTAACTACACATATGTGCAGATATGGATAAAGTAACAATTCTTGTTGATGCTCAGAATGTCTACTACACGACGAAGCAGGCTTACAGTTGTGGCTTTGACTACAACAGATTTTGGCAGATGGCTGCATCTAATAGAGAGGTCATCCGAGCCATTGCCTACTCCAGTGATCGAGGCGATTCGAAGCAGCAACAATTCCAAAATATTCTCAGGGCAATTGGTTTTGAAGTGAAGTTGAAGCCGTATATTCAGCGGTCCGATGGCTCTTCGAAATGCGACTGGGATGTTGGAATAACGATTGATGCAATTGAATCTGCAAGAGATTCAGATGTGGTGGTTTTGGTTAGCGGGGATGGTGACTTTG
The DNA here is from genome assembly GCF_058244685.1 of Candidatus Thiodiazotropha sp. AKAK2. Lineage (NCBI taxonomy): Bacteria > Pseudomonadati > Pseudomonadota > Gammaproteobacteria > Chromatiales > Sedimenticolaceae > Candidatus Thiodiazotropha > Candidatus Thiodiazotropha sp. AKAK2. Next base: position 2,712 of record NZ_JBSYOP010000001.1, read on the forward strand.
ATTTACTCATGAAAAAGCTGGAAAAGGATTTCGGTGTCAAAACGGAAGTTTACGGCGTTCCAGGTTTAACAGCGGCTTCACTAATCCAATCCACATCAAAATATGTGGCAATAGAGAATGACTTGCTGCTAAGAAAATAAAGATGCCATATAAGCACATTCACTCCGATTCGAAGAGATACGGGATACACAAGAAAACAGTTGTACATTCGTTTTGCTAGAGCCTGTTAACACGAATCCAATACGCCCTGTTGTGTCTGAAAAAGCGCCAAGCAAGGCGCGAGGAACGTCGTTTGGTGTTCCAAATGAGTGATGAGCAACGCCGAGTGGTGCTTTTTCAGGCGCCCCCAGAGTGATTTTTTAGGGGGGGCTGGACAAACAAAGGGATGAGCAGTCGGCTCAATAAGCCTGAGTAAGATTCAGACGAGCATCAACGGTAGAATCTCATCCAGCCAGCTGTCGATGCGTTGCTCTGTCAGCAAGTGCTGCAGATGTTGATCCAGAACCAGACCGACAAATCGCCCATCCACAATCGACTTTGAGTGGTTGAACTCGAACCCTTCAACCGCACAGCCACCAATCAACTCAGCACCGGCATCTTGCAGAGGTCGATGCAGACGCATCATGCCATCGACGAACCGGTCGGGATAACTCTCCTGATCTCCCAGACCATAGAGGGCAATCTGTTTACCGCTTAAATCGGTGGATTTCAGTTGCGGCAGGAACTCCTCCCAACTGATCTCCTCGTTACCCGCCGCCTTTCCTGGCAGCCGGCCTTCACCATAGGTTGGTGTGCCGAGTATGAGCTTGTCATAGGCCAGCAACTGATCCAACTCCACCCGGTTGATGTTGATCGGTTTGGCCGCCGGTTGGTCCTCATACCGGGCGTTGATTTTGCGGGTGATCTTTTTTGCAATCAGTCGGGTCGTACCCGATTCTGTGCCGAAGAAGATACCGATCTTATGCATGGTGTTTCCTGTCTGTTACGGTTGATTGGAGAATTTTTGATTGTGCCTTGGGTAGGGCAATTACGCCGTCTGCACGGTTCAGGTAAGTGGTTGTATCTGTACCAATCCGCCCTGTGACGATAGTTCAGCCGGTGTCTTCGCCTTGATCGTCAAGGCGTGCAGAGTACCGTTGCTGATCTCCTCTTTGAACAGCGCCAGGATCGGTTGCTGACGTTTCAGAATGGAGACTCCGGCAAAGGCTTTACTGACCACATAGAGTTCAAAGCTGCAATCCTCACCGGCTACATCGATGACCGCTTGCGGATGCAGTGTACGCACACGGTTGAGTATCTCTTCCTCATTCATGGGTGACTCCTAATGCGCCGTGGCTGCTTTGAGCATGGGAACCAGTTCGCCGCTCTGATACATCGCCTCGACAATATCGCTGCCACCGATGATCTCGCCATTAATGAACAGCTGTGGAAAGGTAGGGAACTCCGAGACCTCGGGCAGTGCCTGCATGATCAGTGGCGAGCTGAGCACATCCACATGTGCAAAACCCACCTGAGTTGCTTTCATTACCGCCGCCGCCTTGGCTGAGAAACCACAGCGGGGCTCTTCAGGGGTGCCTTTCATGTAGAGAATTACCGGGTGGTCACTCAACTGTTTGCGGATCTTGTCTGTGGTTTTCATGCCTCTTTTCCTGTTTCATCATTAGATGCTTTAAAACGTTCCCAGGCCTCCCAGCCTCCGGCCAGGTTGTGTACATTTTTCAATCCCATTTAGCTTAGAAAACTGCAAAGACCACGGCTTTGATTCCCGTGATAGCAGTAGACCAGTACTGCTGGATTACTGCGTCGGCGGCGGATCAGTTGTCCAATGGTGTCATCTGAAACGGGCAGGGCACTGGGCAGTCTTCCACGTTTTTGACTCGGCTGGTCGCGCCTATCAAGGATCAGTGGATCGGCCGTCGATAGCAGAGTCTCGATCTTCGAAGCCTCAATATCTGAATAACCCATACCATCCCCCGAAACCAGTACACAAATTACCTGATCAGGTACTGGCAAAAACTGTTCCATCTGAAAGAAACTGGGGTATTTACCTGAAATATGAGAAGAAAGGAGAACTCAGCGAGGATGATTGTTGCTAATCCTACAAACGAATCCCGTGAGTTCGTGGTAAGTGGCACAAAAGAGCGGGGGGATAAAAAGTATCGAGATCGGGTCGTCGCTGCACCACAACTTGCCCATCCGTAGATGTGTGTTCTCATCGAGATGGTTGTGGTTGAAAATTCAGTTTGGTTTGTGATTGCCAGGCCCGGATTGATCAAATTTCAGTTTAACTGGCTGGCTGATTCGATATCAATCACCTGTCCTCCACGTTTATTACTATACATTTTTCGATCACTGGTTTTGAGCAGACTGTCCAGGGACTCTCCATCTTCAGGGTAGTAGGCTATACCCGAACTGGCTTGGAGTTGGATGGTTCGGTTTTCCACAAGCGCGTTACCAATGAGTTTATTGATAACCTGCTGTTGTGCCTTTTCCAGATCACTACGGGTGTGTACATCATCAATCAGAATGATGAATTCGTCACCGCCGCTTCGACAGACAGTATCTGTGGCACGGATGCTCGACTGCATGCGGAATGCGGCGATTTGCAGCAGTTTGTCACCAACACGATGCCCATACTGATCATTGACTGCTTTGAAACCATCCAGGTCGATACTGAGTACCCCAAAGCCGGTATTGTTCCTTTTATGATGTTCAAGTAACTGCTGCATGCGGTCTTCCAGCAGTCGCCTGTTGGGTAGAGCGGTTAGCGGATCGTGCAGGGCCAATTCCAGGTTGGTGGCCCGGGTCTCGACCAAGGCCGCAATCAAAGCGCCAATCAGCAGTGCCAACAACCAGCCACTGGTGCGTAATAGCCAGACCGGGGTCAGGCCTGAGCCCCATCCTGCAATAGGGATTGCGGCGATTTGCCAATTGCCATTGGGAAGTACAATGGATTGAACAACCGGTGACCTTTGAAAAAGTGCCTCATCGCCGAAGATCATTTCACCCTGTGCGCCCTGGCTATCTTTACCCCTGAGTGCCAGTGCGAGTCCATCGGTCTGTTCCGAGATCCCTGCACTCTGAAACAGACTCGGTATATCGATCACGATGGAAGCCATACCCCAATAGCTGGGTTTATGTTCACTCAACAGACCGGTGATGCCTTTGCGGGTAAATATCGGGGTTCGGGCGATAAACGCCTGACCACCCTGTACCAGGTTTACCGGTCCTGCGACAACGGTACCTTTGGCATCCATCGCCTGTTTTACAGCAGGCCACTGTTTACTGTTTTTCTCATACTCCAGTCCCAGTGCCGATTCATTTCCCGCTAATGGAAAAATATGGGTAATGATATTGTTTCGGGCCAAACCGATGTTTCGGATGTTTCGTCCCTGAGTCAGGATTTCGCTGACCAGCTGAGAAAAATTAGGCTCTTGGATATCTGGATGAGTTGCCACATAGGCAATCAAGCCACGGGTAAGGTGGAGTGTGGAATTGAGTTCCCCCTCCAGCCTGGCTCTAAGAGTGGAGACTTTTTTCACCACGCTGGAACGCTCATGCTCCTGATTTTTTGCCTCCAGCAGATAGGCAATCACTTCCGCCGTGGCGGCCACCACGAGGAAGAAGAGAAGCCCTGAAACTATGGCAAGGGAACGTTTTCCTTTGAATTTGTGCAGATCAAGATTCAACTGAGAAATCCCGTAATCCTGTTCATTCAGGTTCCTGGAGGAACAAATACAAAAAATTGAACGGTGTAATTATAACATATGGTCTTTTTGAGAAATCTGATTTAAGTAATCCAATGCTCTTCAAAAGCAATTATAGAGGAATAGATGTTTTACAAGGGTTTTGGTTGTCAGATTCCTAACATTATGATTATAAGGAGTTATTTATGGTGTGGAGTGCGTTTTAGCTAGTTGTGCAAGCGCTGGGAAAAGGATAAAAAGATTCTAACTGCTCTTCGATACTGGCGTGCCTGGTCGACCCGACCGTTTTGATTCAGAGGTTCGAATTATCTTAGATTCATGTTGGGAGGTTACAACTTGGCTGGTGTATAAGCCTAAAATGGTGCGCCCGGAAGGATTAACAGCTATTAGCTGCTCTGCGGCACTGGCGTGCCTGGTCGAACCGGCTGTTTTGATTCGGAGGTTCGAATTATCTCAAGTTCACGTTGGGAGGTTCCAGCTTGGCTGGCGGGTAAGCACCCAGCTTAAAATGGCGCGCCCGGAAGGATTCGAACCTCCGACCACCTGGTTCGTAGCCAGGTACTCTATCCAGCTGAGCTACGGGCGCGTTTTTGTGGAACGCGAATTCTGAAGATATCTTGGTCCTTTGTCAATCCCAGATGAGAAATAGATCGTCCGACCGGAATTCAGGCCCGTAGCGGCTCTACTCTTCCTCGTAACCGGTGATCATCGCCTTCACATAGCCAAAGGGCTCCTTGCTGGTGGTAATCGCCAGGTAGAGATGGGCCACCAGAAAGGTCAGCATGGCAAAGGCGGCCGCTGTATGGATCAGGGCTATGGCACCCAGGCTCAGCCACCCCAGACCCCAGGCATCCCAGGAGGTATAGAAAAGATAGAGCAGGCCGCTGAGCCAGACCGCCGGGGAGATCAGCACATGAAGAGAAAGGTAGGCCATGCGCTGCAGCGGATTGAGCTTGTGCTCCCTGGTTTTGTGGAACGGGTGGCCCCCACCGAGAAAGATGTCGACCCCGTAGTATTTGGCCATCGCCATCAGCTTGTTGGCGCTGGAGGGGATGTACTGCTTCCACTCCCCGGTGGTCAGATGCCAGAAGATGGCAAATATCCACAGACCGATCAGTGTCCAGGCAAAGGTGATATGCAGGTCCACCGCCTGTTCAAAGCCGAAAAGGGTGAGGGTGCCATGAATTTCGAAGCCGGTAATCAGCATCGATATGATCAGGAAAGCCTGAGACCAATGCCATAAACGCTCAAAGCGTTTGTACATCATTACTTTTGCCATCAATCTTTCCTCCTGCCGCGCATTGCTATCCGGGCCAAGCCGTGAAGTGAAACGCCACCCAGGGTACCTAAAACCGCCAGCCAGCCGATGATATCGAGGAGCTCATTCCGGTCTCTGCCCGGCATGTAGAATCCAGTCAGATTGGCCAGGCGACCATCCCGGCTGTGACAACTGTCACAACCAAGGGCTTCTGCCTTAGGCGCCACCATATGGGACAGAGGCCAGTGGTAGGTGGTCTCGATAAAACCATATTCACCGCTATAGTCTGCACCGGCAGCATCCATGGCAGCCTTGATGGCCCGATTCCAGTCGAAGGATTTCCAATAGGCCTCACTGTCCTTGCCGAAAAGATGGGTGATGACCAGGGTATTATTGCCCTTGTCGTAGGGTTGCTTCCCCCGCATGATCTTGAAAGGCCAGATTCTGGCGTCAGGATCATCGTAACTGCCATTGAAGGTATTGATGGGGACGATGGCATTCGGATCGAGTTTTTGATCAAGTTCCTGATAACGGATATCGCCGGAGAGCCAGTCATATTCCGGAATCAGGTTTTCACCCCACTCAAAACTGCCTTTTTTGGTTACATAAGTGACATAACCATTTTCATCCTTTTTCTTGATATGTTTACCATCCGCATCCATTCGTCCTGCGGTTGACCAATCCCACCAGGTTTTTGACGGTATGCCTCCCTTGGCATAGTAGGGGATATGGCAGGTTTGACAGGCCACCTTGTCCGTATGGTCGTTGATCTTGTTGTTGATGGTTTCAGTATGGGGCTTGAGGCCGTGGCAGGACTCACAGGTGGCTCGGCTTTCATCATCCCGGCCTGGTATGTCGATACCGTGGGTATCCTTGGCCACTGTGGTATATCGGCTGCCCTTAACATCATGCCCATCGGTGGTATGACATTCGGTGCAGACGAAATTGAGTCCATCCACACCCATATGCACATCCAGCTCTTTTGACGGGTTGTACATGGAGGAGTCGAGGTCGCCATGTTTTACCCCGTCGCCACCGCCACCAAGGAAATGGCAGTTGCCACAGTTCTGCCGGCGGGTCTTGCCGACATTTTGTGCCACATGTGTAAGATCCGGTGCCTTCCATATTTTGCCCTTTTTCGGCGGGAAGGGCTTATCCACATAAGCGGGATGACCGGCATCCGTGGGAAATTTTCGATAGGTATCGGTGGTGTCGTGGCAGGCCAGGCAGTCGACATTCACTTCTGAGGCAAAATCGAAGCTGTCGTCCTTCCAGCCATAACCGATATGACAACTGGTGCAGCGGGCATAGTTGGTGATAATAGAGCCGCAAAAGCTGTTGACCACCTTCTTTTTACCTAATTCCTGATTGGTTGCCGGATGGGTGAATTTCCAATTCCAATGGGTGGTTTTATGGATCTGTTTACTGGCCTCGGTATGGCAACCCAGGCAGGCCTTGGTCACCTCGGGAGCGGAATCAAACTCCTGTTGGAGCTCTTCGAATTTCGTGTGATCAGCTGTAGAGTTGCTCTGCTTTTCAACTGCGGCAGTTGCTGAAGCTAGAGGCAGACAAACCAGTAGAAAACAGACTAGAGACAACAGACCAGGGTTGCTGTTTTTCAAGCATCGGGCAATACGAAGCATCACGCCACCTATAGTCAATATTAGGGACAAACCGACATGGTTCGCCAAGTACAACTACTTATGCGTCCTGCAAATACAACGGGATTTTTCGATACTGCTCAGAGGATAAATCCAACCTCTGAAAGTGAGGTTTGTGCGGCTTGGCATCCGCTGATGCCAAGCCTGTTTGTTATCAGTTAAAGTGTGCTTTCCGCAGTTGCTATCAGTGTAGGTGCGGTCAAATCTTCCGGCAGGTGCTTGAACTTCTCTACCAGTACCGGCCAAAGCAGATTGTAGTAGAGTTCACCGCGCACCAGTTTTACCCCTTTCGACGGTATATCGTAGACCAGGGTCCGCTCTTCGTGAGGCTTAAGACGTGAATCCTTACCCAGTGCTGTTGCGGTAGGCGGCATGGCTGGTTTACCTTCGCTGTCAGCCAAGGCATAGACGAAGTAGGCTTTGGAATCCCCATCCTTCGGATGACCCTTGGCATTTTCCCAGACCACATTACCCTCGCCATCATAGGCAGTCAGCTTCATGTAGATATTACGGAAAGGCGCCCCGGTTGGCAGGCTGTGAGGTTGAGGGTTTTTCAGATAGGCAGTTGCCCGGATGACATCCCCAACAGATTCGGTAGAGACATCAAACACCACAGAACGCTGCAGAATGCCGCTGTCGTGTCCACCACCCATGGAGTGATCCGCCAGCCCGTCATTGATCGGCATATGACAGGAGAGACAGTTTACCTGAGAGTGGCTGATGGAGTACTCGTTACCGGTCTGACAGAGAGGAACACCGTGTGGGTTGTTACGCTGGTCATGACAACCCATGCAGGCATCTGAGGTTTTCATCAGTTTGGGATTGCTCTCCATAGGAATGGAGGGAATCTCTTTGCCGTCAACGGTTACCGCTTCGCCTAAATGTGGATTGGGCTTACTGTCGTCGCTCATGGCGCTGCCACCGAAGGCGTCACCTGCGGCAGACAGTTTCTGCAAGCCGACATTGGAGTGTCTTCCCGGTCCCTGTATCGCATCTTTGGAGTAGTCATAGGCCTTCAGGCCGAGCTGCAATTTGCCATTCGGCGCCTGAATGCCGTTGTACTTTTTCAGGGTATGGCAAACCACACAGTTGACCCCTTCGGAGTAGGCCGGTTTGGCGTCGAGTTTGGTGGTTTTATCCTTTGCCGCATTGGGTGCATGGCACTGCAGACAGATGGGATACTTGCCTGATGCCTTGTGTTTAACCCCTTCCTTGGTAGGGTCACCCACTACCTTTTTGTAGAAGGTGGCGTGAATCGGATCGTTGAGTGCTGAACTGTTTCCATGCATCGATCCTTTCCACTGCTTGTAGATCTCTTTGTGGCAGGTCTTGCAGGTTTCCGATGAGATTTGATGAAGGGGTTCAGCCAATGCGAGAGTGTGTATACCAAACCATCCGATTATTGCGAACAGCAGGGTAAGCCCTTTGTTATTATCCATCTACTTCCTCCGTTTTTTTATTAACTTCGCAATTCCATGACCCTCATGTTTGCGAATTTTTACCCGCTCAATAATCACACTTTTAATGGCATCTCATCAATTAGGGAAAATACTCATTTATAAAAAGCTAATATACTTTTGAGTAATCAGAAAAAAAGCGGTTTACAGCAAGACGTATTGATCATCAATTATAAAAATTGCATAGTGTTAGGGTATTTTCAGGTCTAGTCTTAAACAAAAAATGATAAGCAAGTTGGTATCTGCGCCGGAAACTATTTCCTACCAAACTAATAAGTAATCTGTAACTGAGAGCAGAGTGAACGTGTCCTGAGTTTATCTTTGAGAACGCGGTAGATAACAATTCAAGAACGCACTTTGCAAGGGGGAGGCATGCTCGATCTGCAATCATTGGGACGCACTGGTCAGTGGGCGCTGCTTGCGCTTTTGATATGGTTTGGTCTGGCTTCTTCGGCCATGGCTGAAAAGGTAAAACTGGATCCAAGCAACTGGGGTCTGGAAGAGGGTAAGGAGTGTGTCTCCTGTCATAAAAAATCTTCAGCGGCTTTAACCCATGAATGGCAGAACAGTGCCCATGCCGAGGCTGGGGTTAATTGCCTTGATTGCCATCTGGCTGACCAGGTCGATAACGATGCAATAGAGCATGAAGGTGCAATCATCGCCACCATTGTCACCCCGAAGGATTGTGGCCGTTGTCATGACAAGGAGTTCAAGGAGACTGAGGGGTCGGTCCATGCAAAAGCACTGAGTATGATCAAGAATCGCTTACCTGCTCTGGCAGATAATCTGAGCGGCAAAGAGATGGTTGCCGCAGGCTGTGCCCAGTGTCATGGTTCCAAAGTGGAAGTGCGTGGTGATGGTACCCTGACGCCAGAAACCTGGCCCAATACCGGTATCGGGCGGATTAATCCGGACGGTTCCCTCGGCTCATGTTCCGCCTGCCATGGGCGTCACAGTTTTTCCAAGGCGCAGGCCAGGGATCCGAGTGCCTGCACCTGGTGTCATACCGGTCCTGACTCCCCGGACGATGAAGTCTACGCAAGCTCAAAGCATGGCATGCTCTATGAAGCCAATAGATCGAAAATGAATCTGGAGGCTGATCAGTGGGTGCTTGGCAAGGACTATAGTGCCGCACCAACCTGTGTCACTTGCCATATGGGCTCCACTCCGGGCGTGAAAGGAAGTCACGATGTGGGGATGCGGGATGCCTGGAGCCTCAATCGTCCGATATCCGAGCAACAGTATCTGGTCATCTTCGAAGATGGGGATCGAAGGGAATTGCCCGATTCCCAGCCAGCCCCAAGGCGAGGGTCAGAGCTGAGTAAACTGGATGGCACTATGGGTAAGGTTAAGGCGGTTGCCAGTCCGAAACGGCGTCGGCAGGTCATGACTAAAGTCTGTCTTGAGTGTCACGGCAAGAACTTCGTAAACAGCTACATGAAACAGTTTGACAATGTGGTCAAGCTCTACAACGAGAAGTTCGGCAAACCGGCTCAGGCAATTATGTCGGCACTCTATGAGAAGAAATTGCTAACCCCTGCGCCGTTTGATGAGCCGATCGAGTTCAGCTTCTGGCGGCTCTGGCACGATGAGGGTACGGCAGCGCGTCATGGTGCGGCGATGATGAGTCCCAACTATGCCTCATGGGAGGGGATGCACAAGGTAGGGCAGAATTTTTATGGTGAGTTTCTGCCCCAGCTTCGTCAGCTCGCCGGAGAAGAGACTGCCAATGAGTTGATTGAAATGCATGTCACCAGCCTGGATCAGCACAGCTGGCTGAACAATCCGGGAAAACCGAATCCGATTCTCGGTTACGGCATTGGGAAAGAGAGCCATGAGTAAGCTGAGACTGCCACTGTTCATTACTCGCCATGTCGTGTTTGCACTGTTGATTGGCGGATTCGCCGGTATCGGGTTTGTACTTTTTTTGACTGAATTCGATCACCTCACCAGCACGGAAACCTTTTGTACAACCTGCCATTCAATGGAACTGGTTGCCGAACCCTATCGGCAATCCTCCCACTACAGACCCGCTTCGGGTGTACGCGCAAGTTGTGGAGACTGCCATGTATCCGAAGGTGTATTTGCCGCAACCTGGGATCACTTTATTGGGGGCAAGGATCTGTTCAATCAGATTTTCGGCCCGGAGTACGATGATCCGGTGATTAATGCGCTGCATCTGCCTGACGCTGCATTTGCCGCCAGGGATTGGTTCAAGCAGCGGGACTCTGCTACCTGTAAGCGATGCCATGTCAAAGAGGCAATCTATGGCACCCGACCGGATACGGTTCTGATCCATACCGAGGATGCGAAAGAGAAGAGCTGCATCGAATGTCATTACAATCTGGTACACAGAGCTGTACCGGATAAAGCTGTTTTCAAAAGGGATAAGTGGAACCGGATGATTGAAGAGGAGTTTGGTTTGTCGCCGGGTGAGGCAGATATACTGCTTGGTGGGGAGTGATTATGTTTACTCGGCTGAAAAAACGAGGATAACCGATGGGTCTATTGAAAATCGGCTGTAAATCGATGCGAGAGGGGGTCGTTGTCTCCTCCATATTTTTTATTGCAGGTATCCTGATGATTCTGGCCGGAAGCAGAATCGTACCGGACATTCTGTACATGCAGCAGATTGTGATGTTTGCAGGATTGATACTTCTTTTGTTTGCTCCATTGATTCTAATTGCCACATTTCTACTCACAGTTTTACCTGGTGCAAAGGAAAATCTGGATAAATGTGAACATTGAATGAGCCGGTGTCAGTAAAGTGGTTTTACAAAAACTACCGCTGAGCAGATCAGAGAAATGACTGGAAAGTAGCTTGCCACTCACTGAGTGGTCACGAAAGATTAGCGTACACTTCAGTTTTTGTATTTCGCTTACTTAGAATGCTAACCCATTGATATAAATTAATTTAGTTAATATGGCATAACTGTTGCTCCAGTAGGGCAAAGTGCGGAAAGAAGAATAAGACCGCACAGCCCATTCAAACGACCTGGAGGAGCAGGGTGATGACAGAAACCTTTTACCAAGTCATGCGACGGCAGGGGATTACCCGTCGCAGTTTTCTGAAGTTCTGCAGCTTGACGGCTTCCGCCCTGGGATTGGGACCGGCTGTGGTGCCTCGTATTGCCGAGGCCATGGAGACCAAACCCCGTATTCCTGTGATCTGGCTGCACGGCCTCGAGTGTACCTGCTGTTCCGAATCCTTTATCCGCTCCGCACACCCGCTGGCGAAGGATGTGGTGCTGTCGATGATCTCCCTCGATTATGACGACACCATCATGGCCGCTGCCGGGCATCAGGCGGAAGCAATCATCGAAGAGACCATTGAAAAGTACGATGGCAACTTCATCCTGGCGGTGGAGGGCAATCCTCCGTTGGATGAGGATGGCATGTACTGCATCATCGGTGGCAAGCCCTTCGTTGAACAGTTGAGAATGGCGGCGGAACACTGCAAAGCGATCATCTCCTGGGGCTCCTGTGCCTCCTGGGGTTGTGTGCAGGCAGCACGGCCCAATCCCACCCGGGCCACACCGGTCCATAAGGTACCTGGGTTGGCCAACAAGCCGATCATCAAGGTGCCCGGTTGTCCACCCATCGCCGAAGTGATGACGGCGGTGGTGACCTACATCCTGACCTTTGAAAAGTTTCCTGAACTCGATCGGCAGGGACGGCCGAAGATGTTCTACAGTCAACGCATCCACGATAAGTGTTATCGACGTCCACACTTCGATGCGGGGCAATTCGTCGAGGCCTGGGATGATGACTCTGCGCGTAAGGGTTACTGCCTCTACAAGATGGGGTGTAAAGGGCCGACCACTTATAACGCCTGCTCAACCATCCGCTGGAACGGTGGGCTCTCCTTTCCGATCCAGGCCGGCCATGGCTGTATCGGTTGTTCGGAAGATGGTTTCTGGGACAAAGGCTCGTTCTATCAGCATGTCACCGATACCCATCAGTTCGGCATCGAGGCGAATGCGGATAAGGTCGGTCTGGCGGCGGCCGGTATTGTCGGCGCAACCGCCGCTGCCCATGCGGCAGTCACAGCCATCAAAAACGCGCAAAAGAAAGGAGACCGTGATCAATGAGCACCAAGACTACTCCCAACGGTTTCAAGCTGGATGATTCAGGTCAGCGTGTGGTGGTCGATCCGGTGACCCGTATCGAAGGGCATATGCGTTGTGAAGTGAATCTGGACGAAGAGAATGTGATCCGCAATGCGGTCTCAACCGGCACCATGTGGCGCGGCCTTGAGGTGATCCTCAAGGGTCGGGATCCCCGTGATGCCTGGGCCTTTACCCAGCGGATCTGCGGTGTCTGTACCGGTACTCATGCCTTGACCTCGGTACGTGCTGTGGAAGATGCACTGAAAATTGAGATTCCGGATAACGCCAACTCGATTCGCAACATCATGCAGTTGACCCTGCAGGTGCATGACCATCTGGTGCACTTCTACCATCTGCACGCCCTCGACTGGGTCAATCCGGTGAATGCGCTGAAGGCGGACCCCAGGGCCACTTCCGAGTTGCAGCAGAAGGTCTCGCCGAAACATGCCAAATCCTCGCCGGGCTATTTCCGCGATATCCAGAACCGACTGAAGAAGTTTGTCGAGAGTGGCCAGCTTGGTCCGTTTAAAAACGGATACTGGGACAATCCCGCCTACCTGTTGCCACCGGAAGCGGATCTGATGGCGGTGACTCACTATCTGGAGGCCCTCGATTTTCAGAAGGAGATCATGAAGATCCGCACCATTCTCGGTGGAAAGGATCCCCACCCGAACTGGTTGGTGGGTGGTGTGCCCTGTCCGATCAATCTGGATGGGGTCGGCTCTGTCGGTGCACTCAATATGGTCAACCTGAATCAGATCTCCCACATCATCGACAGCTCCCGGGAGTTCATCAAGAATGTCTATATTCCAGACCTGCTGGCAGTGGCTCAATTCTACAAAGGGTGGTTGTATGGCGGTGGTCTGGCGAGCACCAATGTACTCTCCTACGGCGATATTCCCGATCGGGCCAACGACTACACCACAGCCAATCTGATGATGCCCAGAGGCGCCATCATCAATGGTAACCTGAAAGAGGTGCATGAAGTCGATCTGCGCAATCCGGAAGAGATTCAGGAGTATGTACCGCACTCCTGGTACAACTATCCGAATGGGGTCAAAGGTCTGCACCCCTGGGATGGGGTGACCGAGCCCAACTATGAGCTGGGTCCCAACGCCAAAGGCACCAAGACCAACATCGAGCAGATCGATGAGAATGCCAAATACTCCTGGATCAAAGCGCCCCGCTGGCGTGGCCACCCCATGGAGGTTGGTCCTCTGGCTCGCTATATCGTCGGTTATGCCAGTGGTCATGAAGAGATTACCGAGCAGATCAACTTCGTCCTCAAGACGCTGGATGTGCCGGTCACCGCTCTCTTCTCCACCCTGGGTCGCACGGCGGCGCGCGGTCTGGAGGCGGATTGGGCCGCCGACAAGATGCGCTACTTCATGGATAAGCTGATTGCCAACATCAAGGCGGGCGATTCGTCCACTGCGAATGTGGATAACTGGGATCCTGAGACCTGGCCGAGGGAGGCGAAAGGGGTAGGTTTCAGTGAGGCTCCGCGCGGTGCCCTGGGACACTGGATCAAGATCAAGGATACCCGCATTGATAACTACCAGTGTGTAGTGCCCACCACCTGGAACGGTTCACCCCGGGACAGCGAAGGCAATATCGGTGCCTTCGAGGCCTCATTGATGAATACCAAGGTAGCCAGGGCTGAAGAGCCGGTGGAAATACTCCGCACTCTGCACAGTTTCGATCCCTGTCTGGCCTGCTCGACTCATGTGATGAGTGAAGAGGGTAAGGAGTTGGCAAAGGTGAAGGTGCGTTAACTCACCGGTTCTGTTTGATTAATCGTATTAAGTTGTATTAGGAGTTGAGATGAAAAAGCTAATGATTGGTTTAGGTGGTTTGTTGGCAAGCAGCCCTCTGCTGGCCCACGTTGGTGAGCACAGTGATGCAACACTCTTTTCGGTCATTCTGCATCTGATCGCTGAACATCCACTGCCGTTGATGCTGCTAGCCGGGGTACTGGGGGTTATTGCCTTTGCCCGGCTACAAAAAAATCAGTGAATTTCCAGGTGTGGCGGGAGGTAGGGTGCGGCCCGGCCACACTAATGGAAACAACCGGTAGTGAACAGACGATCATAATAAATCGATTCAGGAGAGAGGCCAATGCAAACGACCATTAAACGCACTGCTGTCTATGTCTATGAAGCCCCTGTCAGGTTATGGCATTGGATCAATGCGCTGGCGATTTTGGTGCTTGCGGTTACCGGCTATTTTATCGCCAATCCTCTACCCACCTTACCGGGCGAAGCGAGTGACCATGTTCTGATGGGCTATATGCGATTTGCCCATTTTGCGGCGGCTTATATTTTTACTGTCGGATTCATCGGCAGAATATATTGGGCGATTGTCGGAAATGAGCACTCCCGTGAACTGTTTCATCTGCCTTTCTATCGGCTCTCATTCTGGAAAGAGCTGATACATGAGGTGCGCTGGTACGCCTTTCTGGAAAAGGAACCGAAGAAGTATGAAGGCCACAATCCTCTGGCCCACATCACCATGGTGGCGATCATCACAGTGGGCGGAATTGCCATGGTATTGACCGGTTTTTCACTCTATGCAGAGCAGACCGGATTGGGCAGTTGGCAGGACCAGCTGTTTGGCTGGCTGATTCCCCTGGTAGGGCAGAGCCAGGATGTGCGTCTGTGGCACCACTGGGGAATGTGGATCATCGTGGTGTTCGTCATTGTTCATGTCTATGTGGCAATCCGGGAGGATATCGTCTCCCGTCAGAGTCTGATCAGTACCATGATCAGCGGCTGGCGCATGTTCAAGGATGATCGCCCCTGATTTTTCTTGAAAACCCTCCGGCATAACCAGGGATGGTTCAACAACGCCGTTTGCAAAGCGCGGATCCCGCGCTTTTTTTTCAGTGACGATTGATGGGGATGGGTATCACGCCTGACATCTCTGTGGGGGTCAGGTCGGATGAAAACCGATAACCCGTAGAGAAATTGGGGTGATTATCAAGTTTCCACTCTGCCTTCGGGCCCCCTGTTGAAAACTGCTGTAATCAACCGATCCTGTGTCAAAAATGAAAAGTATGTTTCCAAAATTGAGCAGAAGTGATAACCAGATGACCGGTTTGGTTTTGCTGTGGCTTGAAGGCTCTTCAATAAAAACCAATAAAAACAATAACTAAATAAGCCTGGCAGGGATTGGCGCGTGGCTTGCAAACAGTGCAGACAACGCTAATCGCAATCACAGGATCCACCTATGAGCGAAACACCTTCAGTCTTGATTCTCGGTATCGGCAATCTACTTTGGGCCGATGAGGGATTCGGTGTGCGCGCCCTGGAGAGCCTGCAGCGAAACTACCGGTTTCCAGCCAATGTGCGATTGATGGATGGGGGTACTCAGGGTATCTACCTGGTACAGCACATCCGCGAGGCGGAGGTGCTGGTGGTGTTCGATGCGGTGGATTACGGCCTGCCGGGTGGAAGCCTGAAGCGGGTTGAAGGGGATCAGGTGCCCAAGTTCCTTGGCGCGAAGAAGGTCAGTCTGCATCAGACCGGTTTTCAGGAGGTGCTGGCGATGGCGGAGATGCTGGGTGACTACCCACAGCATCTGCTGCTGGTTGGGGTTCAGCCTGAGGAGTTGGAGGATTTCGGTGGCAGTTTGAGACCGAAGGTCCGTGAACAGATTGGGCCGGCCATTGAACTTGTTCTGAACTATCTGGCGGATTTTGGCATTAAGGCCGAACTTCGGGATCAGCCGATGATGCCCGACACGCTGGTGCAGGGCGCGATATCCGATATGCAGACCTATGAAGCGGAACGTCCTTCAAACGAAACGGCCTGCCGGGCGGGAGACGCCAGGGTGCTGCAATCGGATGCCTTTGAAGTGGCCTATCGACCGATCGATATACAAGGCAGTGCGGTGAGCGTCGACGTGGATGCCCATCTCGATAAGTATCGTCAGGGAGAGAGCGACTAGTGTGTATCGGGATTCCCATGCAGGTGGTCTCAACAGAAGGCACCACAGCCCTCTGTCGGGGGATGGGTGAAAGTCGCAGAGTCGATACCCTGCTGGTGGGTGATCAGCCGGTAGGCAGTTGGTTGTTGGTGTTTCTCAACAGTGCCAGAGAGGTGCTGAGCGAGCAACGCGCTGAACAGATCAGCCAGGCACTGCAGGCACTCGACCTGGCATTGAGCGGTGAATCAGAGCTCGACCATCTGTTTGCGGATCTGGTCGATAGAACACCACAACTGCCTGAACATCTCAGGCCAAAGCCGTAGATAACACATAACAGGAGATGGCGATGTCATCAGCTTTAATCAATGCACTTATGGAACAGCGGGCTGTTCCTCTGGTCGATGAGCACTCGCTCGAAAGCTTTGCCGCTAAGCAGAGCCATACACTGCTGTTTTTCACTGAAAACCCGCAGCAGTTTCCCGAGAGTAATGATGTGGCGGTGGTGATACCCCTGTTGATGGATGCTTTCGCTGAACGCTTTCAGGTCGCCATTGTGGATCGTGCCGCCGAACATCAACTGCACGCCCGTTTTCCCTTCGATGGTTGGCCATCCTTGGTGATGCTCAAGGATGGTGCCTATGTGGGAGCGATTTCAAAGATGCAGGATTGGGATGTCTATCTGGCAGAGATAGAACGGCTTCTCAATGCCCAACCTGCCACAGTCAAGCCGATCAATATTCCCGTGGTCAGTGCGGATTCCCACTGCCACTAAACCGGGGTAGCCAGTATGAACGAAATCAATAGTCCTGTGACAGTCAGCGGTCCCGGCTCACAACCCGCGGAAGAGGATGGGACGGATCTGGAGATCCTGCAACTGCCTGATGAGATGTCCACCTTCAGTATGCCTAGCCTGCAGAATGTGGAGGATATGAGCAAACTGCAGGATGGCATGGCGCTCCTGAAACAGCTGGATGTGACGTTGAAACAGCAGGCCAAGGCCAGGCAGGTGAAACCGGAATACATCGATATCGATCACCTGGACAAAGCAAACAAGCAGCTAATCGATCAGGTGCTGGGTGAGGGTGAAGTCAGTATGGTCTACCATTCGACGGATACCCATGCGCAGATTCAGGAGTCGGTCATGGCCGGTCTCTGGCGGGTGCGCTACTACAATGATGCTGATGAAGTGACCGCAGATACCGTGGAAGTGGCCTACGTACCGAGGTTAAGTCTGCGGCATGTATTCAAACAGGCGGCTCATCGGGTAGAGCAGCAACGGGACTCAATCCCGCAGGGGGTGATCAATGCGCCTCCCTTGCTGGCAGAGATCAATGACAAGGTTGCTGAATACAGACCGGGAACTGAAAACCATATCATCAACCTGACCCTGCTGCCGCAAACCGAAGCGGATATTGAGTTTCTCACCAGCGTGTTGGGCAAAGGGCCACTCACCATACTCTCCCGGGGTTATGGTAACTGCCGGATCACCAGTACAGCGGTGCAGAATGTCTGGTGGGTGCAGTACTTCAACTCACAGGATAAGAATATTCTCAATACCATCGAAATCGGTGCAATACCGGCGGTGGCCGCAGCGGCCCATGAAGATATACAGGACAGTGCAGAGCGACTGAGTGAGATATTGGAGGCCTATCTGTGAACAGGGACTTCTTTGCCGGTTCCTATGGCGGTGACAATGAGAAGTTGCAGGATGGGAGTCGTCTGGAGTGTAAGATCTGCTGGTATGTCTACGATCCCGTTGAGGGTGATGACTATTGGCAGATACCTCCGGGTACACCCTTCTCGCAACTGCCGGATCACTGGAGCTGTCCCAATTGCGATGGTAAGAAGCGGGAGTTCATGGTGCTGCAGGAGGATGCATGATCTGCCCCGACTACATCATCGAAGGACTGGAAGTACAGTTTCGTAATATTGAGCAGCAGCGTATGCAGGGTCTGCCGCTGTTGAATCCCGCCTTGCAGGTTGAAGCGGTTGGATTTCGCCAATGGCAGGATCTCTGTCTTGGGGTATTGATCACCCCCTGGTTCATGAACCTGATGTTGATTCCCCATGAAGGGGACAGCTGGCGTGAGAAGCGGATCGGCGACAAGCAGACCCATCTGTTTCCTTCCGGACCCTATGAGTTCATCCTGGGGGAAGAGGAGGGTATAGGCCGCTATCAGATGTGCTCACTGTTTTCCCCCATGTTTGAGTTCAGTGATCAACAGACAGCAGTCACCACCGCCACACAGGTGATGCTGGCGATCATGAATGAGGAGAATCAGGATGGACTCTCCACTTGTGAGAGTGAGATCAATCGTCGTTGGCATGGTGAAGCGGAAGAAGATGAAACGACAACCGATGAAAGTTCCGAACCGGATCGTTCAGTCGCCATCAGTGAACGTCTGCAGCAGCCCGTGAGTCGTCGTGATCTGTTGCGTGGCGCCATTCATCAGGATGGCGAGCAGTGAGTATCGAGGGTGAAATCAGGATCGAGCTGCAGTGTCAGGATGACCGGGTAAATCAGGTTGTGATCAACTCAACCAGACCACTCAATCTGCCTAAAATATTTCATGGCAAAGCGGTCGATGAGTTGTTGACCATGATACCCATGCTCTACAGCATCTGTGCAACCGCCCAATCGTCAGCCGCGGTCAAGGCCTGTCGTCAGGCAACCGGGATGACGACAGATTGGCGGATACAACTGTTGGAGCAGATGCTGGTCAATGTGGAGACCGCCAGGGAGCATCTGTGGCGCATCATGAGCGACTGGTCCAGCCATTCAGAGACAGCCTTGAGTCGTGATCACCTGGCAACCCTTGCAACCCTGATGAGCGATGCGAGACAGGCCTGTTTTCAACAGGGTGACAGCTTTACCCTGCAGCCGTCGATCAGTTTCGATGCAGCAGCCATCGAGTCGATCATTCAGCGTATCGACCAGCTCTGCCATGAGAAGATATTCGCTGTCTCACCGGCAGAGTGGTATCAGCTTGAGGATCAACAGGCGTTTAATCGTTGGCTCGATAAGTGTGACACCCTTGCCGCTGCACTACTCAGAGATCTACGCGATCAGACACAGAGTGATTCGGGCGACTGGGGAGTTGAGCCGCTCCCTTCATTGGATCACCGCAAAGTATGTCGACGCTTGTCGGAAACTGATGCGGATGACTTTATCGCAGCGCCCGACTGGCAGGGGCAGATTTATGAGACCGGGCCATTGACCAGGCAGTTGAGTCACCCATTGATCGAACAGTTGATGCGGCCGTATGGGCAGGGTGTCATACCACGTCTGGTTGCCAGGCTGCTTGAGCTGGCATCCATACCGGCAAAACTGACCCGGCAGCTAAGTCGGTTGAAAGGCACATCGGATTCCATTGAACGCCAGCATGAATCAGAACTATCTCAGCAGGGATTGGGTGAAGTTGAAGCCGCCAGAGGACGTCTCTTCCATCGCGCCGTGCAGCAGGATGGTGTGATCCGCCAATATCAGATCGTGGCGCCCACAGAGTGGAATTTTCATCCCCGTGGTGTGGTCTGTCAGGGTCTGAAAAGCCTCTCGGCCAAACATCAAAAGCAGCTGATGCAGCGGGCGCAACTGCTGATCGGTGCGGTCGACCCCTGTGTCGGTTTTCAACTGGAGTTGCGCTGATGCATGAGATGTCACTCTGTGAAGGGGTGTTGCAGATACTCGAGGAGAGTTCGGCCAGTCAGGGTTTCAGCAGGGTTAAGCGTGTCTGGCTGGAGATCGGTGAACTCTCCGGTGTGGAGAAAGAGGCGATGCGCTTCGGCTTCGATGTGGTGATGAAAGAGACCCTGGCGGATGGGGCCAAACTGGAGATCATCGATGTGCCCGGCGAGGCCTGGTGCATGCCATGCTCAAAGCAGGTGAAGGTGGCAGCCAGATTCGATGCCTGCCCCGATTGCGGCAGTTATCAGTTGCAGGTCACCGGGGGGGATGAGATGCGTGTCAAAGAGCTGGAAGTGGAATAACCGATCCACAATGAACAAAGCGATGTCGGAACAGACATCAGTGAATGCAGTTAATGTTTAGAGGATAAGAGCCATGTGCACAGTCTGCGGTTGCGGTGAAGGTGAAACAACGATTGATGATCATCAGCATCATCACCACGAGCCTAGTCATGAACATGGCCACGAGCATACTCATGATTATGGAAAAGGACCGGCACACGCCCATGCGCCGGGGATGAGTCAGGCGCGTATGGTGCAGATCGAACAGGATATCCTGGGCAAGAACAATCAATATGCGGCGGCCAACCGACAATACTTCAGTGAGCATGGGATTCATGTATTGAATCTGGTCTCCAGCCCTGGCTCAGGTAAAACCAGTCTGCTCTCCCGAACCATTGAAGATATGCAGGCTGAATTCAGTGTTGCGGTGATCGAAGGGGATCAGCAGACCGCCAATGATGCGGAACGCATTCGCAGCACCGGCGCCAAGGCGATTCAGATCAACACCGGCAAAGGCTGTCATCTGGATGGCCATATGGTGGGGCACGCGGTGGAGAGTCTGCAACCGCAGGATGGCAGTCTGCTGTTCATCGAGAATGTGGGTAATCTGGTCTGTCCCGCTGCCTTCGATCTGGGTGAGGCTCATAAAGTAGCCATTCTCTCTGTCACCGAAGGTGAGGACAAACCGATCAAGTATCCGGATATGTTTCACGCCGCCGACCTGATGCTGTTGAACAAAATCGATCTGCTGCCCTATCTGGATTTCGATGTGGCGCAATGCATCGCCTACGCCCAACAGGTCAATCCGCGGATTCGAGTGCTGGAGCTCTCCGCCAAAACCGGAGAAGGCATGGACGAGTGGTATCAGTGGCTGCTCTCCACCCGGCAGACAGCGCTGATCGGTCATCCGAAAAAGCGCGCCAAGTAGTCCGGTTGCGGTTCTTTCGTATCACTTAAAAGACGGAGTGAACAAACATGTGTCTGGCCATACCGGCAAAAGTTGTCGCTATCGATGAGCTGGCTGATAACGCCACAGTGGAACTGGGTGAAGTCAGGAAAGCGGTTTCACTGGCCCTGGTGGAGAATGTGACTGTGGGTGACTTCGTACTGATTCATGTCGGTTATGCCCTCAACAAGGTGAGTGAGGAGGAGGCCCAGCGAACCCTTGAACTGTTTGCACAAGCCGGAGTGACCCCATGAAATATGTCGACGAGTTTCGCCAGCACAAGCTGGCCAAGCAGCTGGCAGCAGCCATCCGGGATGAGGTTGATCCAGGCAGAAGCTACCATCTGATGGAGTTCTGCGGTGGTCATACCCATGCAATTTTCCGTTATGGGGTGCAGGACCTGATGCCGGGCAATGTGCGTTTTATCCACGGTCCTGGCTGTCCGGTGTGTGTGCTGCCGGTTGGGCGTATCGACAATGCCATCCATCTGGTTGAAGCGGAGGATGTGATTCTCTGCACCTATGGGGATCTGCTGCGGGTACCGGCAAGCGGTCGCAACAGTCTGATCAAGGTGAAGGCGGCCGGTGGTGATGTGAGGATGGTCTACTCCACCCAGGATGCGTTGAACATCGCCCGGGAGAATCCCGCTCGGCAGGTGGTGTTTCTGGCGATCGGCTTTGAGACCACCACTCCCCCAAGTGCGGTAGCGCTGCAGCAGGCCAGGCAGGAAGGACTGAAGAACTTCAGTCTGTTCTGTAATCATGTGCTGACACCGGCCGCCATCCAGAACATCCTGGAGTCCCCCGAAGTCAGAGAGATCGGTTCGGTGGCCATTCATGGCTTCTTCGGACCCTCCCATGTCAGCTCGGTGATCGGCAGTCGCCCCTATGAGTTCTTTGCCGAAGAGTTTCAACGGCCGATGGTGATCGCCGGTTTCGAGCCACTGGATGTGATGCAGTCGGCGCTGATGCTGATCCGTCAACTGAATCAAGGGCGCTATGAGGTGGAGAACGAATATACCCGGGTGGTGACCCGTGAGGGGAATCAAAAAGCTCAGCGACTGGTTGCGGAAGTGTTCGAGTTACGTCGCAGTTTTGAGTGGCGGGGTTTGGGGCTGGTGCCCTACAGCGCGCTGAAAATCAAAGCGGACTACCAGGAGTACGATGCGGAGCAGCGATTTCAGATCCCGGTCAGTCCGGCAAAGGAGGTCAAAGGGTGCGAGTGTCCGGCGATCCTGCGTGGGGCTAAGCGTCCTACCGACTGCAAACTGTTCGGGGTGGTCTGTACCCCTGACAATCCAATGGGTTCCTGCATGGTCTCGTCGGAGGGGGCCTGTGCCGCCTACTGGAGTTATGGTCGTTTTCGTCAACCGGAGGCAAAGAGCGCATGAACAGAGATACGATAAAGGTGGCAATATGAATGCCCAGCTAAAACCCTTTTCACTGCGTCTCGATACCCGTCAGGGGAAGGTCGATATGACCCATGGCAGTGGCGGTCGGGCGATGGCTCAGTTGATTCAGGAGCTGTTTCTGAAGCATCTCGATAATGAACTGCTGCGCCAGGCCAACGATCAGGCCAGCTTCGATGTGCAGGCAGGTCGCATGGTGATGAGTGTGGATGGTCATGTGATCTCCCCGCTGTTTTTTCCCGGTGGTGATATCGGCTCACTGGCTGTGCATGGCACCATCAATGATGTGGCCATGTCCGGTGCCCGTCCCACCTATCTCTCAGCCGGTTTCATACTGGAAGAGGGGTTCCCCCTCGCCGATCTGGAACGGATCGTGATCAGCATGAGTCGAGCCGCCAGTGAAGCGGGTGTGCCGATTGTGACCGGCGACACCAAGGTGGTGGAGAAGGGCAAAGGGGATGGTGTATTCATCACCACCACCGGTATCGGGGTGGTGCCCCAGGGGATCGATATCTCCGGTGACCGTGCCGTGCCGGGGGATCTGATCATCGTCAGCGGCAGCATGGGTGATCATGGGGTCACCATCATGTCGAGCCGGGAGAACCTGGAGTTTGAAACCTCCATTACCTCCGACTCAGCCGCACTCCACACCCTGGTTGAACAGATGGTGGCGGTGGCGCCGGATATCCACTCTCTGCGCGACCCAACCCGGGGTGGTCTGGCCACCACTCTGAATGAGCTGGCCCAGCAATCACAAGTGGGCATGCAGTTGAGCGAGGCGGAGATACCGGTCAAGCCCGCTGTCGCCTCGGCCTGCGAGCTGTTGGGACTGGATCCCCTCTATGTGGCCAATGAGGGCAAACTGATCTGTATCTGTTCCGAGGCGGATGCTGAGCGTCTGCTGCCGGTGATGCGGGCCCATCCACTGGGTGGGGAGAGTGCCGTTATCGGACGGGTGATTGAAGATCCCCACCACTTTGTGCAGATGGAGACACTGTTTGGCGGCAGCCGGGTGGTCGATTGGCTTAGCGGCGAGCAGCTCCCCAGAATCTGCTAAAAAGGCCCTGATATGCGAATCCTGTTTTTAAGTCACGCCTTCAACAGCCTCACTCAACGGCTGTTTGTCGAACTGGAGGCCCTGGGTCACCAGGTCTCGGTCGAGTTCGATATCAACGACAGCGTGGCCAGGGAGGCGGTGCTGCTCGCCACGCCCGACTTGATCATTGCACCCTTTCTGAAACGGGCGATCCCTGAGTCGATCTGGCAACAGCATACCTGTCTGGTGGTGCATCCAGGGATTCCCGGAGACCGGGGGCCATCTTCGCTGGATTGGGCCATTCTGCAGGGTCGATCCCGTTGGGGTGTCACGGTACTCCAGGCCAATGGTGAGATGGACGGGGGCGATATCTGGGCCAGTTGCGAATTTGTCATGCGCCAGGCGAGCAAAGGGAGCCTCTATCGCAATGAAGTCACCGAGGCGGCGGTGAAAGCGGTGCTGCTTGCGGTGGCGCGGTTTCAAGCCGACGACTACCAGCCGCTGCCCCAGGATCAACTCAAACAGTCCGATTCTGGCCAGTGGCAACCGTTGATGACACAGCAGCAGCGCCAGATCGATTGGCAACAGGACACTACAGAACTGGTAATGCGTAAACTGCAGAGCGGTGATGGCGTGCCCGGAGTCAAAGACTCCCTGTTTGATCACCCATGTTATCTCTACGATGCCAGAGTTGAGCGCGAGCTGAAGGGTAGACCGGGTGAGGTGATCGCCAAATCCGGACCTGCGATCTGTATTGCCACCATCGATGGGGCGGTCTGGATCGGACACCTCAAGCTCAGTGACGGCGAGATCCCTTTCAAACTGCCGGCCAGCACACTGCTGGCAGGTCAGCTGACGCAACTGCCGGAAGTCAGGCCAACCGCAGAGAGTGGTTATCGGGAGGTATGGTATGAAGAGGCCGATGGGGTTGGCTATCTCCACTTTCCTTTTTACAACGGTGCCATGAGCAGCGGTCAGTGCCGTACCCTGCTTGAAGCCTACCGGGAGGCAAAACAGTGTGATACTCAGGCCATCGTGTTACTCGGTGGTCCGGACTACTGGTCGAACGGTATGCATCTCAATCTGATCGAGGCCGCCGAGAGTGCGGCGGATGCCTCCTGGGAGAATATCAACGCCATCGATGATCTGGCTTTGGAGATCATCAATACAGAATCCCATCTGACCATAGCGGCACTGCAGGGCAATGCGGGTGCCGGTGGGGTGTTTCTCGCCCGAGCCGCTGATGAGGTCTGGGCCCGGAACGGTGTGATCCTCAATCCTCATTACAAGGATATGGGCAATCTCTATGGATCGGAGTACTGGAGCTATCTGTTACCCCGCTATGTGGGTGAGGCGCATGCCCAGACCATCATTCATAACCGGCTGCCCATGGGCGCAGCCCAAGCAGCGGAACTGCAGTTGGTGGATCGGGTGATTGATCAGCGTGGCGACGCCTATCTGGCACAGGTCAGAAAACTGGCTGAGGCGATGATCGCCGCCCCGGCGTTTGTCAAGCGTCTACATTATAAGCGTGCCCGCCGCACAGCGGACGAGCTGCAAAAAGCCCTGTCGCAATACAGGGAGGAGGAACTGGAGCAGATGAAACGTAATTTCTACGGCTTTGATCCAAGCTACCATATCGCCCGTTACAACTTTGTACACAAGATTGCCAAATCCCGTACTCCGTTGACGATTGCCCGTCATCGTCGTACCGACAACCAATGGAAGTGTGCCTCATGAGCAGTCGTCCAACCGTTTTGATTGTGGACGATGAGGTCCGCAGCCTGGAGACCCTGGAGCGGATTCTGGAGGATGAGTTCGATATTCAGACCGCAGAGAATGTGGAGCAGGCAAGAGCCATTCTGCAGAGCCAGTGGGTACAGATCATCCTCTGTGATCAACGCATGCCGGATATCACCGGGGTGGAGTTTCTCAAGCAGGTGCGTGAACAGTGGCCCGAAGTGATCCGCATGATCATCTCCGGTTATACCGATTCCGAGGATATCATCAGCGCGGTGAATGAGGCGGGCATCTATCAGTTCGTCACCAAACCCTGGCATCCGGACAGTTTGATACTGCTGTTGAAAAATGCCGCCGAGCTGTTTGAGCTGCAGCGTAAGAACGAGATCCTCAGCATAGAGCTGAAGATGTCGCCCAGCCGGCTGCAGACCATGGCGGATGAGAAGAGTCAGCGACTGCGGGACGACTACAGTTGTGACGATCAGATCGTACGCAGTCCGCAGAGTTGCATGAACCAGGTGTGTGAAAAGATCCGCCGGGTATCCCCCTACGATATCTCGGTACTACTGACCGGTGAGTCGGGTACCGGTAAGGAGTTGGCGGCCAGAGCGCTGCACTACAACAGCAACCGTTGGCAGCAACCCTTCGTAGTGGAGAACTGTGGTGCGCTCCCCGATGAACTGCTGGAGAGCGAGCTGTTCGGGTACAAACGGGGCGCCTTTACCGGTGCCGTCGAGGATCGGGCCGGGCTGTTTGAGCGGGCCAGCCGCGGCACGGTGTTTCTCGATGAAGTGGGTGAGGTCTCTGCGGCTTTTCAGGTGAAACTGTTGCGGGTGCTACAGGAGGGTGAGATCCGTCCCCTCGGCAGCAGTCAGACCCGGCAGGTCGATGTACGCATCATTGCGGCCACCAACCGGGATCTGGAGAAGGAGGTCCGGGAGGGACGTTTTCGGGAGGATCTATACTATCGGTTGGCGACCGTGACCATTCAGCTGCCCGCTTTGCGTGATCGCAAGATGGATATTCCACTGATCGCCAGCAGTATTCTGGAATCCTCCATGAAGCAGCTGGGCAAACGGGTGGAAGGATTTACCAATGAGACCCTGGCCTGTATGCAGGCCTACCATTGGCCCGGCAATGTTCGGGAGCTGCAGAATGAGATCCGTCATATGCTGGTGATGGGGGAGGGTAAGTTGCTCGGTGCCGATCTGCTCTCACCCCGGGTGCTGAGAGCGACCCCTGAAGCGGATGATGGGGATATCGAACTGGTGGATGGATTGAACGGCACCCTCAAGGAGCGGGTCGAATCCCTGGAGGCGCGGATCCTCAAAGAGTGTCTGATCCGTAACCGCTGGAATAAGAGTCAGGCGGCGAAAGAGCTGGGACTCTCCAGAGTCGGTTTGCGCAGCAAACTGGAGCGTTACGGTCTGGAGAAGATCGAACAGCTGCGCGATGATGAAGATATGGTGGGGTAATAGCCAACCGTAGAAGACTAAAAAACAGAGTAATTTGAGGCATAAACGATCAAGATGCAGAGCCATACCGAAGCAACCAAGGGTCTGACTGATGTAATCGGTTGACAGGGAGCCGTTATGACAGAGACCAAGGAATCTCCAAGTCCCAGCCTGATCGACAAGGTCGGCATGGACACCCCGATCGAGTTCTCCGAGTCCACGGAGAGCGCCTGGATCGATGTGATCCAGAAAATGGATAAGGTGTATGCGGATCTGGTCCACTACCAGGTGGAGTTGGAACAGAAGAACGCGGAACTGGAAGAGGCCCAGCAGTTTATTCGCAGCGTACTCGAGTCGATGACCGAGGTGCTGGTTGTGTGTGATGTGCAGGGTCGTATTCTGCAGGTCAACCAGGCGCTCGAGGATCTTACCGGTAAGCCGGAAGTGGAATGGTTGCATCGGTCTTTTGTCGAGCTGTTCGGTGAAGAGTCGCAACCCCTGGCAGGTGAGTTTGCCGAGAAACTGGGCAGTGATGCGATTATGGATTGTGAAGTCAATCTGCAAACCCTGGAGGGAGGCTCGATGCCCCTGGCGATGAACTGCTCATCCCGCTATGACGTAAAAGGGCGTCTGATGGGGATGGTGTTGATCGGCAGACCGGTCGGTGAGTTGCGCCGAGCCTATGAGAAACTCAATAAGGCCCATGGGGATCTGAAACAGACTCAGGAGCAGTTGGTCCACTCGGAGAAGATGGCCTCTTTGGGGCGTCTGGTGGCCGGGGTGGCCCATGAGTTGAATAATCCGATCAGTGTGGTGTTCGGCAACATGCACGCCTTGAAACGTTATGGTGAACGGATCAATGGCTATCTGTCGGCGGTGGGTGATCAACTGCCTGCCGAACTGAATCAGAAATTGCGGGAGGATTTTCGTATCGATCGCATCGAGTCCGATATGGGGCCGTTGATCGATGGCACCATGGAGGGGGCTGAGCGCATCAGCAACATCGTACTCGATCTGCGTCGCTACTCCGGAGTGCAGAAGGAGAAGCCGGAACGTTTCGATCTCAGTCAGGTCATCCAGACCGCTGTCCACTGGGTGGTGAAGGCAGCCAGAGAGAAGCTGGATATCGTCTGTGATCTGCCCGATGATCTGCAGATCGTCGGACGCCAGGGACAGGTTCATCAGATCCTCATCAATCTGCTGCAAAACGCCATCGATGTGATGGAGGGGCAGCAGGATCCCAAGCTGGTTATCGGCTGCAGCAAAGTCCAATCCCGGGTTTCAGTCACAGTCAGGGATGTTGGCCCGGGGATTCCGCAAGCGGATCTGAAAAAGATATTCGATCCGTTTTTCACCACCAAGGCGGTAGGCAAGGGTACCGGTCTGGGGCTCTATATCAGTTATGGCCTGGCACGGGATATGGGGGGTGATCTGCAAGCGGATAACCACCCACAAGGGGGAGCTATCTTTACCCTGCAGCTGCCGTTGAATGGAGTGGACGATGAGTGATCAGCCGTCACTCAATCTGCTCTGGCTGCAATCCGGCGGCTGTGGTGGATGCAGCCTATCTTTGTTGTGTGCCGAGGGGCCGGATCTGTTCACCCTGCTGGAGAGTGCCGGCATCAATCTGCTTTGGCACCCCTCTCTGAGTGAAGCCAGTGGCAGTGAACTGATTGAGTTGCTGCAGAACATTCTCGATGGAGAGGTCAGGCTGGATCTGCTCTGTCTGGAAGGCTCTGTGGTTTGCGGTCCCAACGGCAGTGGGAAATTTCATCGCTTTGCTGGAACCGGCCAGCCGATGATGCAGTGGATAGAGCGGTTGGCCAAGCTTGCCGGGCATGTGATCGCGGTGGGCAGTTGTGCCGCCTATGGTGGTATTACCGCTGCCGGTAACAATCCCAGTGAGTCCTGTGGTCTGCAGTACGATGAACATGAGAAGGGGGGATTGCTGGGTCAGAGCTTCAGTGACGAGTCGGGTCTGCCGGTGATCAACATCGCCGGTTGCCCGGTACATCCCAACTGGGTCAGCGAAACCCTGGTGCAACTGGCCTGTGGGGAGCTGCAACAGCAACACCTGGATCATGTGGGACGGCCACGAAGCTATGCGGATCACCTGGTCCATCACGGTTGTCCACGCAATGAGTTTTATGAATACAAGGCGAGTGCGGAGAAGTCGTCCGATCTGGGTTGCATGATGGAGCATATGGGCTGTCTCGGTACTCAGGCTCATGCGGACTGCAATACCCGCCTGTGGAATGGTGAGGGTTCCTGTCTGCGCGGCGGGTATGCCTGCATCAACTGCACCGCACCGGGTTTCGAAGAGCCGGGTCACCCGTTTACCGAAACGCCCAAGATCGCCGGGATACCGGTTGGTCTGCCCACCGACATGCCCAAGGCCTGGTTTGTCGCGCTGGCCTCGCTGGCGAAAGCGGCCACCCCGAAACGTCTGAAGGAGAATGCGGTGGCCGATCATATCCGCGTGCCACCAAGCCGCAAGCCAGGTGAGAAAACGTGACTCGACGCATCATGGGCCCGTTCAATCGGGTAGAGGGGGATCTGGAGGTTGAGCTGGAGATTGAATCCGGTCAGGTGGTTTCCGCCCAGGTCTCCTCTTCACTCTACCGTGGCTTCGAACAGATCCTGCAGGGTAAAGAGCCTGCTGATGCGCTGGTCTACACACCGAGAATATGCGGCATCTGTTCGGTATCCCAATCGGTTGCGGCGGCGCGGGCTCTGGCCCAGTTGAGTGGCGTCACGATACCGACGAACGGCGACCTGGCCATCAATCTGATCCTGGCCAATGAGAATGTGGCGGATCACCTGACCCACTTCTATCTCTTTTTCATGCCCGACTTTGCTCGGCAGACTTACCGCGATGAGCCTTGGTATGAGTTGATCGCCAACCGCTTCCGCGCGCAGACCGGTAGTGCAGCCAGAGAGATGCTGGCAGCGCGCGCCCAGTTCATGCATCTGATGGGACTGATGGCGGGCAAATGGCCCCACAGTCTGGCCATTCAGCCTGGTGGGGTAAGTCGCTCGATCGAGATGCAGGAGAAGGCGAGGCTGCAGGCGATCCTGTTCGGCTTCCGCCGGTTTCTGGAATCCCAGCTGTTCGGCGACAGCCTGGAAAATATCGTCTCACTGGATAGTGCCGATGCTCTGCAGGCCTGGTCTGTCGAGCATCCGCTGGATCGGAGTGATTTCAGCGCCTTTCTTGAAGTGGCCAGGCAGCTTGAGTTGGATCAACTGGGACAGGCTGAAGACCGCTTTATGAGTTACGGCGCCTATCAACTCAATGGCCGTAACAGCTTTGCACAGGGGGTCTGGGAAACAGAGCTCGAACCCCTTGATAGCAAGCTGATCACCGAAGATATCAGCCACAGTTGGATGGGCTATCAGACAGCGCCCAAGCACCCCTTTGAAGGCGTCACACTGCCGGATGCAGAGATTGAACAGGCCTACAGCTGGTGTAAGGCCCCAAGGCTGGATGGCAAGGTTGTGGAGGTTGGTGCCCTGGCCCGTCAGCAGGTGGACGGGCATCCCTTGATCAGAGATCTGGTAAGTCAAAGCGGTGGTAATGTGAGGAACCGGGTAATTGCCAGATTGTTGGAGATTGCCCGGGTGACGTTACTGATGGAGTCCTGGGTCAGAGAGATCCAGCCAAAGCAGCCCTTCTGTGATCATGCGGCAATGCCAAAGGAGGCGCAGGGGGCTGGTCTGGTGGAAGCAGCACGGGGCAGTCTGGGACACTGGATAAAAATCCGCAATGGACGCATTCTCAACTATCAGATTGTTGCGCCGACTACCTGGAATTTCTCACCCCGGGACGCAAAAGGTCAACCCGGTGCGCTTGAGCTGGCCTTGCAGGGCGCCAAGCTCAGGGTAGGGGAGCAGGAGCCGGTATCGGTACAGCATATTGTTCGATCATTCGATCCCTGTATGGTCTGCACAGTTCACTAGGGCCGATTGGGTTAGTGTAAACAAGCGCTGGTACTTTACTTCAATTGTCACTTTTAGTTTGATAAATCCTTCCGGCAAATGTTTGTATCAAACCAATCCTTCATGAGTTAATCCTTCGTTGCTCAGTGAGTTAGGTGATGTTTGTAGTGATGAGTGTTATTCAGGCCAGCTGTTTGTCTAGACGGTTTGATAGATCTGGATACAGGCCTAATGGACAGGTTATGTTGTGTTATCTAATATTAAAACATGGGGTATATCAGCATATTAATTAGTGTTTATGTGGGTTTTGTGGTGTAACCCTATCCGATACCTGGATGTTTATATCTGGTAGATTAGGCCGTTGATGCATTTAACGGTATTCAAGGGATAGCCATAAATGACCAGTAGCAAGCAATCAAAGCGTGGCGCATCAACCACTGCTCGGAAAAAAAAGGCGCCGAGCAAGCCGAAGGTTGGTAAAACCAAAGAACACCAAGAGGATGTGCCTGTTGTAGGCATTGCCGGATCGGCGGGTGGTCTGAAGGCCTTCAAAGCTCTGCTCTCAAACTTATCTGGCGAAATGGGTATGGGTTTCGTACTCATTCAGCATCTGGATCCCAACCACAAATCCATCCTTTCTGAATTACTGGGCAAAGATTGTCCCTTACCTGTGCTCGAGATTACCGACGGCATGAACATCGAGCCGGATCATGTTTATGTGATACCGCCGGGAATGCAATTGACTCTGCTGCACAACAGCCTCAGTTTAATGCCAATACCCAAAGATAAAAGACTCTACAATCCGGCAGACCTGTTTTTTCAGAGCATGGCGGATGATCGCGGTTCAAGTGCCATTGGTGTGGTGCTGTCGGGAACCGCTTCCGATGGCACGCTGGGTTGCCGTGCCATCAAAGAGGCGGGTGGAATCACCTTTGCTCAGGACAGTGACAGTGCGGAATACGATGGCATGCCGGCAAGCGCCGTGTCTGCTGGCTGCATCGATTTTGTTTTGAATCCGGTTGATATCGCCCATGAATTGGCGCGGATTGTCAGTCACACAGC
This sequence comes from Candidatus Thiodiazotropha sp. AKAK2, assembly GCF_058244685.1. NCBI lineage: Bacteria > Pseudomonadati > Pseudomonadota > Gammaproteobacteria > Chromatiales > Sedimenticolaceae > Candidatus Thiodiazotropha > Candidatus Thiodiazotropha sp. AKAK2. The sequence goes on from NZ_JBSYOP010000001.1 coordinate 34,382, forward strand.
CCTGCGTCCCAGTCAGACCTTTCTCAAGTCCGAGGAGACGCTGACAGCGACCCAGGAACAACTGAACAAAATATTCATTCTGCTAAGGGCACGCACTGGCAACGACTTTTCATACTATAAGGCCACTACCGTCAAACGTCGTATCAACCGGCGCATGCTATTGCACAAGTTAGAGCGGATTTCTGAGTATATTTTGTTGATGCAACAGGATCCGCAAGAGATCGATGCCCTGTTTCAGGATATATTGATCAATGTCACCGCCTTTTTGCGTGATCCCGAAAGCTTCGATGCATTGAAAACAAGGGTCTATCCTAAACTGCAGGAAAACCGCCCGTTGGATGCGTCGATCCGCATCTGGGTGCCAGGCTGTTCTATGGGTCAGGAAGCCTATTCCATCGCAATGACACTGATTGAATATCTTGGTGACCGGGCTGGCAACTATCCAATCCAGATATTTGGCAGCGACATTGACGAAAGCGCCGTCGAAAAGGCCCGTAGTGGCATCTACCCTGAGACGATCGAAGACGAGGTCTCCCAGGTGCGTCTGCAACGTTACTTCCACAAGGTCAGTGGTGGCTATCAGGTGAACAAACAGTTGCGTGATATGTGTGTGTTTGCCGTCCACAATGTGATCAAGGATCCGCCATTCTCGCGCATCGATCTGATCAGTTGTCGAAATCTGCTGATCTATCTTGGCGCTACACTGCAGAAGAAAGTCCTGCAGGTATTCCACTATGCCTTACAACCCGGTGGATTTCTGCTGCTCGGTACATCTGAAACCATCGGTAGCCAGGCCGATCTGTTTGCCATGCAGGACAAAAAGGCGAAACTCTATCAGAAGAAATCCGTCGCCACACATCTGAACAATGATTTTGTGTTTCGTGAGAATCATAATCCGGTAGCCATTGAGGTACCTGAACGAGGCGATGATCTCACTTTGGTCTACGATCTTGAACGAGAGGCCGATCGGTTACTGTTGGAAACCTATGTGCCTCCCGGCGTCATTGTCAATTCCGATCAAATGGTCATCCGTTTCCTTGGACGTACCTGGCCCTATATTGAGCCATCGGATGGCGCTGCCTCCCTGAATCTCTACAAGATCGCCCATCCCGACCTTGTAGTCGAATTGCGAGCAGCCATTCACAGTGTCATCAAAGAGGGTGGCAAGGTACGCAAGGAGCATGTTCGCCTGAAGGTCTGTGGTGAAGCTCAACGTGTGAATATTCAGGTGCTCTCCCTGGGTGGTGCGATACGCAATGAGGAAAACCTGCTGGTCATGTTCGAACCGGTGACAGTGTCATCGAAAGAGCAGATTGTCACAGACGAAGCCGAAGGAGAGCAGAAAGAAAACCTTGAAGCGCTGGTTGCTCGTAATAGCGAGCTGGAGCGTGAAGTGGTTACCACCCGGGAGTATATGCAGTCGATCGTCGAAGAACAGGAAGGTACCAACGAAGAGTTGCGCTCAGCCAATGAGGAGATTCAATCAACCAACGAAGAACTTCAGAGCACCAATGAAGAGATGGAGACCGCCAAGGAAGAGTTGCAATCGGCAAATGAAGAGTTGTCCACGGTCAATGAAGAGTTGGAGACTCGCAATGATGAACTGGCCCGTACCAATGATGATCTGACCAATCTGTTGGCCAGTGTCAATCTGCCGATCCTGATGCTCGGTGCCGATCTGCGCATACGTCAATTCACCCAGGCGGCGGAGAAGCTGCTCAATCTCATCGATGCGGATCTGGGTAGGCCGATCGGCAATATCAAACCGAATATCGATATACCGGATCTGGAGTCCGTAGTTCTGAATGTGATTGATTCCATGGCCACGAAGTCAATTGAAGTTCAGGGTGATTCGGGTGTCTGGTATGCAATCAGCATTCGCCCCTATAAGACACTGGACAACCGCATCGATGGCGCAGTGATCATTTTCATCGATATCAGTGCGATAAAGGATTTCGATCAGATCAAACAGGCCCTTGCCAGGGAGAGACGTTTGGCCACCGTTGTCAGGGACTCGAATGACGCCATTACGGTTCAGGATCTGCATGGCAATATACAGGCCTGGAACCCTGCAGCTGAGCGTCTCTACGGCTATACAGAACAAGAGGCCCTTGATCTGAATATCAAGCAGCTCGTTCCGGATACTGGTCAGTCAGATCTAATCAGTATGTTGGAGGATATTAGCGAGGGCGAAAAATTTCGACCAATGCAACTCGAACGAATAACCAAGTCAGGGGAAGTGGTTCAGATTTGGCTGATTGCCACGGCTCTCATGGATGATGAAGGAAAACCGAATGCCCTATCAACCATTGAGCGAGTCGCCCACTGATCATCAGCGAGGTATTTCAGCCAGATGAGTCGATACAGTAACCTCAGCCACAGCGATCTTGAAAGAATGCTCAGTGAATCTGAAAGGTTACTGCGTGCCGAAAAAGATACAGATACAGATTATCTGCTGCACAATCTACAGCTGCATAAAATTGAACTTGAGATTCAGAATCGGGGCTTGATGGAATCCCAGAAGGAATTGGAAAATATACGGGATCAATATGCTGAACTCTATGATTTTGCTCCCGTGGGTTATTTGACGCTCGATAAGAACGGCATTATTAATAACCTAAACATAACTGCAGCGGCTATGTTCGGAGCGGAACGCTCCCGAATCGTGGGTAAACCCTTATCAACGCAATTGGCCCCGGGGATGGGACGTTTGTTGTTCGATCACCTGCGTCAGGCATTCTCATCAGATCAGAAAGTCACGGCTGACCTTGCCCTCAAGACGACATCGAATGGCATTACCCGATATGTGAGAGCCGATACCATTGTACATGCGGACATTGAGAATCAGGCTTACTGTCTGATGAATCTGATCGACACCACCGAGCGGCGACGAGCAGAACAGGCGGTGATCGATGAGCGGACTTTTCTGCAACATGTGATCGACGGCGTGGAAAATCCGATTATGGTGATCAGCCTCGACTACAAATTGCTCAGGATGAATGAAGCCGCCAAGCGTATTGCCACTATGCAGCAGATCGATCCGGAGCACGCCTGCTGTTATCAGATTTCCCACCAGGTGGATCGGCCTTGTGATAGCGATGATTACCCTTGCCCACTTAAAATTGTACTGCAAACCCGCTTGCCGACCAAAGTAGTACACAATCATGTTTCGGAGTTTGGCACACAACGGAAGTATGAGGTTTCAGTCAGCCCGCTGTTTGATGATGATGGTGAAATTATGGGTGTCATTGAGTCATCCCATGACATCACTGATCATCTTGAATTGCTGGATGAGCTGAAAGAAAGGCAACTCAGCTATGCCCATCTGGCGCAACATGATGCGCTCACAGGGCTGCCCAATCGTTTGCTGTTTGCTGATCGCCTGAGTCAGGCGATTCATGTGGCGCACAGAAACGAGTCGATGCTTGCCGTATTGTTTATCGATCTTGACAGGTTCAAAGAGGTCAACGACAGCTTCAACCACGCAACCGGTGATGCTGTGCTGAAAGAGGTTGCAGAGCGATTTCAATCCTTGTTCAGAGAGGATGACACCATTGCACGCATGGGTGGTGATGAGTTTACGGTGATTCTTACCCACATCAAGAAAGACTCTAACGCGGCATTGGTTGCCAAAAAGCTGCTGAATTTATTCAAAAAGCCCTTTACCATCCAAAATCATAAGTTGTACCTGAGCGCCAGTATCGGGATCAGTCTCTATCCCGACCACGGGAACTCGGTTGATGAACTGGTTCGAAATGCGGACACGGCAATGTACCGGGCCAAGGAGGAGGGCCGGAATACCTTTCAATACTACACGCTGGAGTTGACGGCTAGAGCGTTCGAGCGGGTATTCCTGGCTTCCAGTCTACATAATGCGATATCGCAGAATGAACTCATACTCCACTATCAGCCTCAAATTGAGCTGATTACAAAAGAAATTTGTGGCGTTGAAGCATTGGTGAGATGGCAAAACCGGGATCTGGGGTTGTTGACGCCCGACAAGTTCATCCCCTTGGCTGAAGAGTCGGAAGTCATCGACGAAATGGGGGCGTGGATCATGAAAGAAGCCTGCCAACAAATGAAAGCCTGGCAGGATTCAGGTATTTTGAGAAGTGACATGACGATCAGTGTGAATTTGTCCGGAAAGCAGTTTGATCATAACAACCTGCTTGAAGAGATTGAGCAGACTTTGACAGCTACCGGTCTTTCACCCGATTGCCTGGAACTGGAAATCACTGAAACCACCATGATGCGTTCGACAAGCGTAACCAGTGAAACTCTGAGAAAACTGCGCAAGCTTGGTGTCAAAGTTGCTGTTGATGATTTCGGAACCGGATATTCGTCCTTGAATTATCTAAAACAATTACCGATTACACGCCTTAAGATCGACAAGACATTCATTTCTGATATCCCTGATGACTTGAATGATGTGGCCATTTCAAAAGCGATCATTGCCATGGCCAACAATCTGTTGCTGGATGTCTTGGCAGAAGGTATTGAAACCGGTGAACAACATCAATTCCTGATTCAACAGGGCTGCCGGGTGGGTCAGGGGTATCTATTTGCCCGGCCCATGCCATCGGATCAGTTTGAATCCTTTATTGAACAAACGCCACAGGGCTGATCTGGCTTGCTAACCGATTTCCCTTTGCACTTGGGATTCACGAGCTACACACTCTGCTTACGAGCCTGAGAAGGGTGATGCTGGGCAACTAACCCCACAGTCTGTTGAGATCTCACACTACCAAGCTCTGCAGATGCAATGTGTTGTACTGAGGCAAGGGGGTCGAGAACCCGTGTCCGTACAGCATATAGTGCGGTCGTTCGCCCCTGTATGGTCTGTACATGTAGCAGAAATCCTATGGTCTGTTTGCCTGCTATCCATTCCGAAAACCACCCGGATAGTGCAATCCAGTATGAATGCGATGTAATACAGAAAGAGTGGAGAGAATTTGGTAGAAGCTCGATTCGGGCTTATCAAGTTGATATTCCTGCGAGTAAAGTCTGCTGTGATAGCATCGAGTGCAAACCCAGATAATATTAGTATTTACTAATGGTCTGTTCTGGCATAGAATGCGCTCATTATGAATGCCTAATCTACATATGCGGGGGAAGAGCAGCTGCTTTTGCTGAGCAAAAGTTGCCCGCTGCCGTCTATTCATTTCCCTCGGAATCCAAAATATCCAACTAAGAATTATGAAGCCAATTGGCTTCGAAGGATTTTATTATGTACGAATTTATTCATGACATTGCGCTGCATCCCAGCCCATTTTCTCGCTCTACAGCGAAGCAACTCTGGACGAAACAGCATCTTGCAGAACAGATGCTCGAATATCATCTAAGCCAGGAAACGGATCTTGCATCCAGGCGTGTCGAGGTTATCGATCGTGTTGTAACCTGGATTAATGGGCAAATCGAACTGTCCGGCAAGACATTATGCGATCTGGGTTGTGGGCCCGGGCTCTACACCAAACGTTTTTCTGAGCATGGTGCACAAGTAACGGGGATAGATTTCTCCGAATATTCTCTGAACTACGCCAAATCAAATTCGGGTGGGGTGGTTGACTATCTACAAGCAGATTATGTTGTCGATCAATTACCCTCAGGATTTGATCTCATCACCCTGATCTATACGGATCTCTGCGTGTTATCACCTGAGCAGAGATCGATACTGTTACGCAAGATGCGTGGCATGTTGAATCCTGGTGGTAAAATCGTGCTCGATGTTGCCGGGATGGGCCTGTTGGATGGCCGGCAAGAAGTTACTCTCATTGAGGATCGATTGATGGGTGGATTCTGGGCTGCAGGTGACTATGTTGGGATTCAGAAATCTTATCTATACGATGAACAGCATTTGGCACTGGACCGTTACGTTATTGTCGAACCTGATGAAACCTGGCAGATTTACAATTGGTTCCAACACTACACGCCGCAAATGATAGAAACGGAACTGCGGAATTCAGGGTTTGCAATTACAGAGCTGGCAGGAGATCTTACTGGTAAACCATTGGTTGAAAATAGCGATCTGATGGGAATCATCGCGACACCATGCTAAACCTCATGTGGAGGTGTCGGCTGATGGTTGACATCTCCACGTTCTGAGGTCCACTCGATGAACGAGAACGATACAGTTATGCTAGAAATTCGCAAAGAAGAAGCCAACGACCGGGAGGCCATTCACCAGCTGAATTCAATTGCATTTGATCACGGTCCGGAAGCCGTGCTTGTTGATAAACTCCGAATTACCTGTCAGGACTACATATCATTTGTTGCTGTTGAAGAGAGTTCTGTAATCGGCCATATCTTATTTACTCCGGCTGGCATAGAGGATTGCTCCGCAGTTGGCATGGGATTGGCGCCAATGTCGGTGCTGCCTTCACACCAGAGAGAGGGGGTTGGGTCCCGTCTTGTCCGTTATGGCCTAGATTATTTGCGTGATGCCGGTTGCCCATTTGTGATTGTCTTGGGGCACCCTGACTACTATCCGCGCTTTGGTTTCGAGCCCGCGTCAAAATATCAGATTCGCAGTCAATGGGAGGGTGTGCCGGATGCTGCCTTCATGATCGCAGTGTTCGATCGGGAGGTGATACCGAAGCGTGGTGGCGTGGCAAGATATCGGGATGAATTCGATGAGGCGATGTAGACTGTACTATGGCTGACGACAATATATTGAGTTGAGTTGTTGCTCTGAAATCTCTTCTGAAGATTTTAGTTTTCCCGAGTCTGGGTAAATCTCTTTGAGCGAAAAGGCCACACTGAAGATTCAATTCTACAGTGTGGTTTTTGTTGGCAGTAACAGGCTCTAGATCACGTTCAAAAGATTAAGCGCCACCAGGTTCACCGGTAAACTGAACGAGCAGGTCTTCATCTGTGACGACGGTCTGGCAGGCCAGACGGAAGCTTGGTGGAAGATCTTTTACATTAGCACGCTCTTCCTCTTGCTTGGAGAGTTTGCCAATTGACTTGAGTACCTCTCTCTCCTTGTCGGTTAGCATGACGCCTTTGATATGATCGCCATCGAGGTGAGTGACTTTAATAAGGCATGAGCCGCACTCTCCATCCTGGCACTCGAATGGGATCTTTACGTTGTTTTCCTTGGCAGCGGCAAGCAGGGTATCCCGCTTGCCTACGACGGCAGAAACTTTTTTGTTTTTGCTCATGATTGGAGATGAGAAGTAGATTGTGGCCATGATGTGCTCCACTGGGTCAGTTTAAAAAATAGATTGATGGCTGGATTTCAAATCAGAAAAAAACCAAATATTTGTCACGCAACAGTATCAATAGTGTGTTAGGACATGACCCATCATACGTAAAAAAAGGAGACAATGAACAGTTAATTTTGCAATGCACCATATTGATGCCTGAATTGATATGAGTGTCGTTTTTGTGCTTTTTTTCATGCGCTATTTGAATGCATTTTCCAATCTGATTTTTTGCTGACAGAGGAAAATGCACCAATATGATGCCTTACGAAAAAATGTTCCTGGATGATGGTTGTAAATCATGCACCGATATGAAACGCTGGTTGTTCAGTGGTTGGATATTTTGCAAGTCGTGGAGTGATCAATGGCCTGGGTATGGTTATTAGCAGCCGGTGTTCTGGAAGTCTTTTTTGCCGTGTTCCTAAAGCTGTCTGACGGTTTCAGCAAACCAATGTTTACACTGCTTTTTGCAATTGCGGCTGGGTTGTCGCTCTACTGTTTGTCCAAGGCAATGCAGACGATTCCGATCGGCACAGCTTATGCTGTATGGACAGGTATCGGTACCGCAGGCGTGGCGTTGCTTGGGATCTTACTTTTTTCAGAACCGGTAACCGGTCTAAGACTCTTTTTTATGGCAACACTGATTATGTCAATCATATGTAAACCCACCTATTTTAGTGCCAGCCTAAATTAGAGTTCTCCTGCTCATATTTCTTTCGGTATTCGACAGGTGTTAATTTACCGAGTGACTGATGCGGCCGCTCTTCGTTGTATTTTCTGATCCATTTTTCAGTGATACCTCGAACCTCAGTCAGACTGCTAAACAGATACAGATCCAATACCTCAGTCCGATACGTTCTGTTGAACCTCTCAATGAACGAGTTCTGAGTTGGCTTCCCTGGTTGGATAAAATCCAATGTCACTCCATGTGTCTCAGCCCAGTCTGCCAGAGCAACTGATGTCATTTCAGGACCATTATCCAGCCTGATTTTCTTCGGATAGCCTCGTTGTTCAGCTACCCGCTCCAGAATACGTATCACTCTGGGAGCTGGCAGATTTAAGTCAATTTCAATGGCCAAAGCTTCGCGGTTAAAATCATCAACAACATTGAATGTCCTGTATCGTCTGCCACAAGCCAGAGCATCACTCATAAAGTCCATCGACCAGCACTGGTTGATTTGTTTCGGTACTGTCAGCGGCTTTGGATTGCGACTGGGTAATCGCTTCTTGCCTTTGCGCCGCATGTTCAGCTTCAACAGCTTGTAGATGCGGTAAACCCGTTTGTGGTTCCAGGGTTTGCCTTCTCGCCTCAATGTATCGAACATTAATCCGAAGCCGTACGTTGGCTCTTTTTCTGCCAGCTGCTGTAAAGCATCAATCACAGGCCTGTCACGATCTGTATCAGGCTCATAGACATAGCTACTG
>NZ_JBSYOP010000008.1:0-158723 GCF_058244685.1 Candidatus Thiodiazotropha sp. AKAK2
TCGCCACCGTACTTGGACGCCTGGACTGTTGTGATGGCCGCCGTCAGCGTGGTCTTGCCGTGGTCTACGTGACCAATCGTGCCCACATTGACATGCGGCTTTGTGCGTTCGAATTTTTCCTTGGACATGAGTGTTCTCCAGGTTCTCTATTGTATAAAGACAAATTCGCGCGCTTCCGCACGCCTTTCAATTATTGGAGCCCAGAAGCAGATTTGAACTGCCGACCTCACCCTTACCAAGGGTGTGCTCTACCAACTGAGCTATCTGGGCAAAAACTCTTTAACTGTCAGTCCCTTCCACCAATGGCCAGACTTCCAGCACACACAAACGACGACACTGCCTTACAGTACCGTCGCTCAACGCCAATCTTGAAATTGGCCTATTATATTGGAGCGGGTGATGGGAATCGAACCCACGTATTCAGCTTGGAAGGCTGAAGTTCTACCATTGAACTACACCCGCGTAGCCAAGCAACGCGTCGCTCACCAACAACCACGACCAATTTCCATCTTGGTGGAGAGGGTGGGTAGGATCTCTACCAACCTAAAACCTCCGGGCCAATGCGTCCCCCGCATTGTTTCCTAAGCCGCTCTACAGCGCCTCTTCTCATCAACATCTGGTGGAGGGGGGAGGATTCGAACCTCCGAAGGCTGAGCCGTCAGATTTACAGTCTGATCCCTTTGGCCACTCGGGAACCCCTCCTAACGAGAGCCGGGCATTCTGACGCCAAGCCTTGCCAAAGTCAACTAACATTTCAAAGATTTTTTTGTCTACTGAGAATACCAGTACTGAATTCAGGCTTACCACTGATGTTAATTGGATTGGTGTTAGTGTAGTGTCTCTTTCGGAGCCGTCTAAAATGCGGCTCGACTGGGCAATCGGAGAGCTGGCAATGGCATGGATCGTGATCCCCCTTTTGGCAGAATTTCCAGCCATTCCACTACAATAATAAAGTTAATATCTAAGATCCTGGGACAGAATCTGAAACAGCAAAATCGACCAAACCAAGGTACGACTAATTACACAGCAAACCGAATGAATAAAACCGCTACCCTTATTAGCCTGCTTCTCTTATCAGCCTGCGGCAGCAACCCAACACTCAAATCGCCTGAGCCGACCAGCCTGGACGGTAACGAACCAGTACCTGCTCAGAGCGGAAAAACGGCAGACGAACTCAGCACAGACCTGGTCTACCACACGCTTGCCAGTGAAATAGCCGCTCAACGTGGCGAACAATCGATGGCGTTCGACCACGCCTTGCAGGTTGCCCGGGAGTCGCGGGATCCCCTTTCAGCGGAACGGGCCACAAGTCTGGCACTGCAAGCCAATCAACCGGAAAATGCCTTGACAGCCGCCCGTCTCTGGATCGATGTCGACCCACAGGAGCTGAAGGCCTATCAAATCGCCGCCATAATCAACATCAGGGCAAACCAGCTGGATGAGGCGATCTCACATCTACAGCAGGTTATCAAGATAGCAAACCGCAATGGTCAATCCGGCTATGTACAGGCTGCCGCGATCGCTGAGAAATCGGGTTCCCCGGAGAAAGCACTGGCGTTGATGCAGCAGCTGGTACCTGAGGATACGGATTCCTCCTCGGCACTTTATGCCCTCGCCCTGGTTGCCAACCGGGCATCTCAACGCGCACTGGCCCTGGAATACACCGATCGATCCCTGAGTCTGGAGCCCAGCTCCACCCAGAGCCTGGTATTGAGAGCCCATACTCTGATTGCCATGAAAAAGGAGAAACAGGGTGTTGAATTTCTCCAGCAGTCGGTCGAGAAATATCCGAGTGACATCAAACTCAGACACGCCTACGCCAGAATTCTGCTCGAGATAAACCAGGTCGAAGCCTCCCTGCAGCAGTTTCTTGAACTCAATCAACAAGCCCCGGACAACACCGATTTCAGCTTCTCTCTGGGTATGATCTACATGCAACTTGATCAGTACGACAAGGCACAGCAGTATCTGTCAATCCTGACCAAGAGCCGGGCAAAAAGAAATGAAGCCAACTTCTATCTCGGGGCGATCGCTGAAGAGCAGGAAGCCTACGAACAGGCGTTGGACCGCTACAGCCGGGTGGAGGGAAAACACCTGGCCGACGCACAGGTGCGGATAGCCAAGATCCTCTCCGATCAAGGCAACCTGAAACAGGCCAGAGAGACCCTGCAGCGCCTGAGAGTGAATCAATCTCGCAATCAGCTGAAATTCTACATGATCGAAGCCGAACTGCTGCGTGAAGCCAGAGAGTACGCCACCGCCCATGAGGTCTACAGCAAGGCGCTCGAGCGGTTCAGCGACAACATCGACCTGCTCTATGCCAGGGGCCTCAATGCCGCAGACCTGAAACGGGTCGATCTGCTTGAACAGGACCTGGGTAAGATACTCGAGACCCACCCACAACATGCCGATGCACTGAACGCCCTCGGCTACACCCTGGCTGATCAGACTGACCGCCTGCAGGAGGCCAGGGAATACATTGCGCAGGCATTGGCTCTGAAGCCGGAAAGCCCGGCGGTACTCGACAGCATGGGTTGGGTTGAGTATCGCCTGGGTAATCTGCCGGCCGCTCTGGAGCACCTGGAGAAAGCCGCAGAGATCAGCAACGACGCTGAGATTGCTTCCCACCTGGGCGAAGTACTGTGGGTGATGGGAGAGCAGGAACGGGCCCTCGAAATCTGGAAGGCCGCTCTGGAGAGGGAACCCGACAACCGCTTCATCCGGCCTGCCATGTTGCGTTTGGGTGCTGAAAACTAGTCGTCAACCTAAGTTGTAAGCTGTGACCAGATCCCTTCAATCACCCTTGGAGATCCTCAGCTGTCCGGCACCGGCAAAGCTGAATCTGATGCTGCGCATTGTCGGCAGACGCGAGGATGGCTACCACGATCTGCAAACCGTATTTCAGTTCATCGACCGACAGGATCGGCTCGATTTCAAGTATCGCCAAGATGGCCAAATCGTCATCACCAATCCGCTACCCGAGGTTCCTGAGCAACAAAATCTCTGTTTTCGCGCGGCAAAGATGCTGCAACAGATCACGGGGACGGATTCAGGCGTGGAGCTGACCCTGCACAAAATCCTGCCGATGGGGGGCGGGCTCGGGGGAGGCAGCTCCGATGCCGCCACAACTCTGGTAGCCCTCAACCACTTGTGGGGGCTTGGTCTTGGCCAGGATCAGCTGATGCAGCTCGGCGGAACCCTGGGCGCCGATGTGCCGATCTTCATCCATGGCCAGGCAGCTTGGGCGGAAGGTGTGGGGGATAAAATGACTGACATTGAACTCCCGGAACCCTGGTTTTTGGTACTCAATCCAGCCTGCCACGTATCGACCGCCGAAATATTCGGACAACCTGATTTGACACGCAACTCCCCCAGGATCAAAATACGCGCCTTTCTAGAGGGTAACAGCCAAAATGACTGCCTAGCCGTGGTCAGAAGGCGCCACCCGGAAGTGGCGCAGGCGATGGATTGGCTTGGTCAGTATGCCGTTGCGCGACTGACCGGAACAGGGGCCTGCCTGTTCGCAGAATTCGCCGAACGGCGAGCGGCGAACGAGGTACTTGATCGGCTACCAAGCGATCTTACAGGGTTTGTTGCCCGGGGGCTTAACCGCTCCCCGCTACTGGATCAGTTCCAGCTGGAAAAGAGTTAATTGGGGCGTCGCCAAGCGGTAAGGCACTGGGTTTTGATCCCAGCATTCGTAGGTTCGAATCCTGCCGCCCCAGCCATTTCTCTGCAAACTATTTTCTCGACTGAGGATTAGCACCGTGCCATCCACTGCCATGACGGTCTTTTCGGGTAACGCCAACCCCTCTCTCACCGCCGGAATCGTGAGTCATCTCAACCTCCCCCTGGGTAAAATGCAGGTTGGCCGTTTCAGTGACGGGGAAGTGATGGCCGAGATACATGAGAATGTCCGCGGTCGGGATGTTTTCATTGTGCAATCCACCTCAGCACCGACCAATGAAAACCTGATGGAGCTGCTGGTGATGATCGATGCCATGCGCTGGTCTTCAGCCAATCGCATCACCGCCGTCATCCCCTATTTCGGTTACGCCCGTCAGGACCGCCGCCCCCGCTCCGCCAGAGTACCGATTACCGCCAGACTGGCGGCAAAGATGATTGCCACCGCCGGTGCCGACCGGGTACTGACGGTCGATCTCCATGCGGATCAGATTCAGGGCTTTTTCGACATCCCGGTGGACAATGTCTACGCCTCGCCGATCCTGCTCGGTGACGTCTGGCGCCAGAAGCACCCGGATATCGTGGTAGTCTCTCCCGATGTGGGGGGTGTGGTCAGAGCCCGGGCACTGGCAAAGCGTCTGGATGATGCCGAACTCGCCATCATCGACAAGCGTCGCCCGCAACCCAATGAGGCCAAGGTGATGAACATCATCGGCCACGTTGAGGGTCGCAGCTGCGTTCTCATCGATGATCTGGTGGATACCGCGGGCACTCTCTGCCAGGCAGCCAATGCACTGAAGGATCATGGTGCCGCCAAAGTGGTCGCCTACTGTACCCATCCGGTGCTTTCCGGCCCAGCGGTCACCAACCTCAGCAACTCCAAGCTTGATGAGCTGGTGGTCACCGATACAATCCCCCTGTCGGAAGACGCCAAACAGTGCGACGTGATCCGTCAGGTTTCAATCGCCGAACTGCTTGCCGAAACCGTGCGCCGGATCTCCAACGAGGAATCGGTAAGTTCCCTGTTTATCGACTAGCTCCGGCCATCTCACAATCCTGCCGCAAATGGACGCAAATCGCTGCTAAATTTCGCAAGTAGAGCCTGTAACTAGATCGGGTTTTGCGTTTTTGGGCAGTGAATTGCGCCCTTTGCGGCTCGAATGGCTGAGCAAACACCCCCAAAAGGCTGGAAATTCTGGCCAATCCTGATAGAATCGCGCGTCCGCTTGAATTCAGCGGTGGTGTCGCTTGGTCGCAAAGCGACATCCCTTTTGACCTAAACAGATACGGAGATAACCATGTCTGCAAATTTTGAAGTTAACGCCGAAGCACGGAGCGATACAGGGAAAGGTGCGAGCCGCCGCCTGCGTCGCGCCGGTCTGGTTCCGGGCATCGTCTATGGCGCGCACCAGGATCCAACCCCGATCACCGTTCTGCACAACGAGATCGCCCACTCACTGGAGAATGAAGGTTTCTACTCCAATCTGCTTGAGCTGAAACTGGGTGGCAAAAATCAGACCGTGGTGCTGAAGGATCTGCAGCGCCATCCGGCCAAACCATTCATCCTGCATGTGGACTTTCAGCGCGTACAGGCTGATGAGAAGATCAGACTGCACGTTCCGCTGCACTTCATCAACGAAGAAACCTGCCCGGGCATCAAGTCCGGCGGACAGGCCAGCCACGTAATGACCGATATGGAGATCAGCTGTCTGCCTAAAGACCTGCCAGAGTTCATCGAGATCGATCTGGGCAACCTTGAACTGGGTACCGTTCTGCATGCCTCAGAGATAACCCTGCCAGAGGGTGTAGACCTGATCACCCACGAGGGTAATGAAGATCCGATCGTAGTGACCATTCACGCCACCCACAAGGGTGAAGAGGATGAGCCTACTGAATCTTCTGATGAAGATGGTGAAGAGAGCGCTGAATAAAACCGCTCCCGAGGGAGGTGTAAGCCTCCCTCTTCACAACCACCCCACCCCCCCTATCCATGGCATCCCAACCCATCCGTCTTATTGCAGGTCTTGGAAACCCAGGCCCCGATTACGAACAAACCCGTCACAATGCCGGCTTCTGGCTGTTGGATAAGCTCGCCGAGCAACACCATCTCAGTTTTCGCACAGAGTCCAAACACCACGGCCAGGTCTGCAAACTGAATCTGCAGGGTGAAGAGGTGCGGCTGCTGAAACCAACCACCTATATGAACCGAAGCGGACAGGCGGTCGCCAGTCTGGCCAACTATTTTCGCATTGAACCCCAGGAGATCCTGGTGGTGCATGACGAACTGGATCTGGAGCCGGGACAGGCACGCCTGAAGACCGGTGGAGGTCATGCGGGACACAATGGCCTGAGGGACATCATGAGTGTTCTCGGCAAACGTGAGTTTCATCGCCTGCGTATCGGTATCGATCACCCGAATGACCGGGCTGCGGTGGTCAACTATGTGCTTGGCCGCCCTTCCAAAGAGCACAGAACATCCATCGATCAGGCGATCGACAAGGCGATCGACAGCCTGCCGATGATCGTCAAAGGTGATCTGCAGCTGGCCATGAACAGGCTGCACAGCAGCAGATAACCCCTAATCAAACCACCAGCCAGGCTTGAGCTAACAGAACACAACCCGCCTTACCCTTACCTGCCAGTTCATGCAACACTTCTTTACCTCTCGAATCACCTGAAATAATCCATATAAATTCAGTTAGTTATACCTATAAATACGACATTGACGAAAAGCCATCGGTCAGCCCTGCACTGGCTATATATTATGAAATGCTTATAATGAACTGAATCATTTCCTACTTTCAGAGTATGTTTTTCCCCATGGCACGACTGAGCAAGACAATTTGGCTGCTGATATTCATCGCCACAGGAAGCCTGGCAGATGACTCCTCAAAGCAGGCGCTTGAGCTGTTACAAAGATCAGAACTACTGATGCGTTCCAGCGGCACTCAGGCAGAGTACCGCATTGATATCGTGCGACCGGAGTGGCAGCGTACAATGACCTTTCGCAGCCACGACGACCGGGATAACAAGCGCTTCCGTATGGAGATTCTTTCCCCCAGAAAGACCAAGGGAACGGTATTTCTCAAGATCGACAACATCCTCTCCATGTATCTGCCAAAACTGCGCCGTCAGATCAATATCTCACCGGCCATGATGCAGGATCCATGGATGGGCTCGGACTTCAACAACCAGGATCTGCTCGACACCGATGCCATGATCGATGGCCATACCCATCAGATCATCGATCGCCAGGGTGAGGGAGAGATGGCAATCTACACCATACAATCGATCCCCGAGCCGGAAGCCACCGTGACCTGGAAAAAGCTGGTTCGGAAGATTCGCGGCGACGGTGTCCCTCTCGAAATGGCCTACCATTGCCGGAAACAGGTAAAACGCCTGATGGTATTCGACCAGATCGCAGAAATGGGTGGGCGTGTCATACCCACACGCTGGACCATGCAGCCCGATGACGGGGAGGGCAAGCGTACAGTCATCACCCTGGAGTCGATCCAATTCGACCTGGCCCTGGATTCCCAGCTCTTCACGCCGATGCAGGCAAAGTAGAATCCGGTTGAGCGGCTGTGGCCGACAATTAACCAAGATCAGGTTTTGGATGACCGACGCAAAATCACAGCTCACTGCCCACCTTGCCAGGGTTGCAATACGCAATCTGCTCGGCCATCCGAGACGCACCCTGCTGACCTCCGGCGCCATTGCCCTGGGACTCGCTTCATTGATTTTCCTATGGGGTTTCAATGAGGGGCTGCATCGCAACATGCTGGGTAACTTCCAGAATGCCATCATCGGTACCCTGCAGATACACCGGCAGGGATTTTTTCAGCAACCGGATCTCGCCCTGGCAATCGACAACCCGCAACAGATCAGTGAAGCCCTGGAACGGCAGGGTATTACAAGATACAGCCAACGCCTGGATACCTTTGGCCTGGCCGCATCGGACCATACCACCCAGGGGGTGATGCTGATCGGTATGGATCCGCTGAATGAACCCAAGGTCACCGAACTGGAGAGCAGAATCGGCATTGGACGCTTTCTCCAACCGGAGGAGAGCTACGCGCTGATTCTGGGCGCCACCACGGCAAACAACCTGCAGGTCCGGCTGGGTGATGAAGTGATCATGATCGGTTATGACCGCTACGGTGCCATGATTGCCGAATCCTTCACCCTGGTCGGTATCATCACCAGTGGTGAAATGGGTCTCGACAGCGGCATGGCGATCACCAGTCTGGCCACCCTGCAGGAGATGGTCGACCTGCATGGACAGGTCACCACCTTCGTCATCAAGGTGGATGAACAGGGGCTGCCTGATCTGGTGACCAGTCTGAAGGATGAACTGGCAGGCCAGCAGTTGGAGATCATGCCCTGGTACAGCATGTTTCCGGTGATGAAAGAGTGGGTAACCCTGCATAACGGCTTTCTCTATCTGTTTCTCGGCATCGTACTGTTCATCGTATTGGCGGGAGAGCTGAATACTCTGCTGCTCTCCATGCTGGACCGTACCCGGGAGTTCGGCATTCTGATGGCGATCGGCACAAGCCGTCGCCAGATCGCCTTTCTGATCGTGGTGGAAGCAGTGACGATCGGCATCATCGGTATCCTGCTCGGCACCCTGCTCGGCTCCCTGATCATTCTGCTGACCGGCACGATCGGTATCGACCTCTCCACACTGCTGGGGTCGACCTCCAGATTCTATGTCGACCCGCTGATCTACCCCCAATTGAAACTGGACCATCTGGGTATTACCGCCAGTGCCATTTTGCTGGCTTCGATCCTCTCCGGAATCTATCCGGCCTGGCGGGCCAGTCTGCTGCAGCCGGTGGAGGCGATCCGCAATGGTTAGCCGACTTGGCATTCTGACCTATGTAGCGCTGGCGGTACGCAATCTGATTCGTAACCGCCGGCGTACCATCATCACCCTGCTGACCATGATGTTCGGCATCGCCACCCTGACCCTGCTGAGTGCCCTCAACGATGGCTGGTTGAGTCAGATGAAAACCAATTTTATCCTCAGCTTCACCGGACACCTGCAGATCCATGCCAAGGGATTCGAGTCTTCTCAGAACCTGCGTAACAACATCGCCGATCCTGAGGCCATATCCCGCTTCATGGACACCTATCCGGAGATCATCGGCTGGACTCAGCGCATCCGCACCTCGGGCCTGGCCTCGGTCAGCGGCAGCAGCAGCGGGGTGCAGATTATGGCCACCGACCCGGAACAGGAGACCTGGGTAACCTCCATGGATCAGAGCGTCACATCCGGCGTGTGGCTGCGTCCGGGTATGAACAAGGATCTTCTGCTGGGCAAGACGGTGGCACAGAATCTCGGCGCCGGATTGTCAGACCGGGTAATCCTGATGACCCAGCGCCCCAGCGGCGAGATGGTCTCAGAGGTCTTCTATCTGCGGGGCATCATCGAGACCGGCGCGCCACAGATCGATCGCACCCTGGCGCTGATCTCACTGGATGCCGCCCAACAGTGGCTACAGATGGAGCAGGCGGTAACCGATATTGTGATCCGCGCCGATCATCACGATCAGACCGATACCCTCTATCGGCTGTTTGTCCAGCAGCTCTCCGAACAGGTCTACGAGATCATGCCCTGGCAGGAGCTCGATCCGATGGTCAGACAGTGGCTGGAGTTCAGTGATGCCTATGGTTTGATCATTCTGTTTGTGGTGATCCTGCTGGTACTCACGGAGATACTCAATACCATGCTGATCTCTCTGCACGAACGGCAGAAGGAGCTGGGTGTGATGATCGCCATCGGCACCCAACCCCATCGCATCTTTTTGATGCTGCTGTTTGAAGCGGTACTGCTGATATTTGTCGGTGCCGTACTGGGCTATCTCAGTGCATCACTGATTGTCATGCTACTCGCTGAGGGCGGCATCGATCTGACCGGTTATGCCAATGCCTTTGAATTTTTCTATATGGACCCGGTGATCCACCCCCAGCTGACCCGGGACTCAGCAATCAAAATTCTGCTGGCCACCCTGGTGGCGGCCTTGCTCTCAGGACTCTACCCGGCATGGAAAGCCACCCGCCTCTCTGTCAGTCAGGCACTACGAATCCAATAGGTGGCCCATGCCGGAAGCGAACCAATCAACCATCATCCAAACCCGGGACCTGCATAAATGCTATTGGGTCGGCACCATGCCCTACCCGGCGCTGCATGGTATCGATCTGCAGATTCGTAGCGGTGAATTTGCCGTGCTCGCCGGACGCTCAGGCTCGGGCAAGAGCACATTGCTGAATATCATTGGCGGCCTGGAGTCGGCCGACCGGGGCCAGGCTGAGGTCCTGGGCGAGGATATCCTCAAGATGGGGAACAGCCAACGCAGCAAGTTTCGACTGACAAATATCGGTTTTATCTTTCAGGCCTATAATCTAATTCGCGTGCTGAGCGCCCGGGAAAACGTAGCCTATGTATGCCAGCTGCAAGGCAAGAGCAAACAACAGAGTCTGGAGATCGCCAACCACTGGCTGCATGAAGTTGAGATTGGCCATCTGGGTTATCGTCGTCCCGACCAGCTATCTGGTGGCCAGCAACAGCGGGTTGCGGTGGCCAGGGCATTGGCAACTGAGCCGAAAATCATTCTGGCGGATGAGCCAACCGCCAACCTCGACAGCACCACCGGCAGACATCTGATTGAACTGATGCAGCGATTGAATCAAACTCTTGAGACCACATTTCTGATCTCCTCCCACGATCCGGACGTCAAGCAAGCCGCCAGTCGACTGATCAAATTGAGCGACGGTCAGATCGTCGACAGCTGGGATGAAATACCACAGCCGCCACGCTCACTCGAGGCAACCTGCCCACTTCGCAACCGCCCCTTTACCGAGCGTCTTCGCCACCTCTTCACGCCACGACGTAAAGCCAGGCAACAGAACAGGCAGCGGACCTCGAGACACAGCTAAACAGCACTGTCGACCCACAACCCGGCTACGCGTCATCAGGATAGACCCACTCACTATCCCGATCTGTCCATCAGGGTTCACTCAAACAGACTTGCACAAAGTCTAATCCAGCAGCACATTTTACGTTTTCTGTGGATAAAAAAAGCCGGCATAAATGCCGGCTCGAGGTCGTACTGAGCCGAAGCTCAGTTAACTTTTTTAGTTTTTATTGATATTCACCAAAAACAAATTTCGGCTTCAACCAGGCCACCAGCATCGGCAGAATGGTCAAGGCGGTCACCACATCGATCAGCAGAGCCTGACTGATGTAGATACCCAATCCCCAGGTGTTGGCCAGATCGGTGTTCAGCAGTGGGATGAAGCAGCCCAGTAGAACCACAACCGAAATGATCACCGCTGAGCCGGTGGTGTTGAGGGTATTGACCAACGCCTCCTGCCAGTTGCCGGCCGTCGCCTGCATCTCCTCCTTGAGCCTCGACATCATGTAGATGCCGTAGTCGATGCCCAATCCCATGGCGATACTCAGGGCCACTTGCAGATGAAAGGCCAGATTGCCCGACCAGTTCTGGATGCTGGTCATGTATCCACCCAGGCCATACTGGGCAAACAGGGTGATGAACAACAGCACCATCAGGATCACCGAAACGACCAGCGAACGGAAGATCAACGCCGCAATAACGAACACCGCTGCAGCTGTGAGCAGAGGCCCCGAGAGCCAGTTGTCCACGGCAACCTCCCGGGTTGCCTCCGTGGCGCCGAGGAAACCACCCAGCCCAGGTCTGACATAACCGGGACCGTCCACTGAGAGTTCGTTACTGTCGCCGGAAAGGTCGTCCACCGGACCGGAACGCAATCCGAAGTTGACCTTGCTGAAACCGGGGTCGTTCTTATGGTCTTCAATATACGCCTGGATATCCATGGTGACCTCGTGGGTCTCCACCGGATCCATGGTATTGATGAAGCCCATCACCACCCCTTCGTTCCAGTTCTTCATGACGAAGGAGTCCATATCCCCCTCTTCGGTCATGGTCTCCAAAAGACCATTGTAGAGCTGTACGATATCGTCACCGCCACGATCATCATCCGGATCGATCTCCTGCAGCTTCTTCGAGGTTGGAATATAGAGATCCTTGATGTCAGGCTGCTCTCCCGGCTCGGCGGTCAGCAACATATTCACCAGGCGGATATATTGGGCGTAGGAACCGGTGAAACCGATATGTTCATGGGAACGCATCCACTCCTCAAGGGCTTCAATGTCAGCCAACACATCGGCTTCGTTGAAGATTCCCTGGGCACCGCAGGGATCAGGATCCCAGCAGCCTAGCTCCTGTTTGGCCTTTTCACACTGGACGACCTTCTCCTGGGGATCCTCTATGTCATAGATCTCTTCCGGAAAATAGGTCTCCACACAGAGCTCGGACGTCGGCTCCTTACCGCGTATGGGTATGGATACCGAGATAACCCCCGGCATGATCTCATTCAGCCGTTCGATGTGCTGAATAGTGATCGATTTCTCTTTGAAGGCGGCGCGTGAATAGTTGATACCCTTCTCCACACCAGGCATCAGATCCTCACTGGTGCCATTCAGGATATCGGTCTCATAGACAGACCAGGCCATGATCGCCATCACGATACCGATCGGGATCAGCTTCCCGGGACCGGTCAACAGACCCGTAATAAAGCCACCAACCTTGGTCTCCCACTCATGCTCATGCCCCTCTTTCGTCTCACTGTGGCTGCAGGGAAAAGTCATCATCAACAGCGGGATCAGGGTGGTGGTGGTAAACAGCAGGGTCAACATGCCGAACATGCCGAAATAGGCGTAGGCCTTGTAGAACGAGATATCCACGGTTGCCAGGGTGGCGAAGCCGACCATGTCGGTGACAATCGACAGGGTTGCCGGAACGATGGTATGGGAGATGGCAGAGTGGGCGGCCGACTCACAATCCCCCGATGCCGCCTGCTCCTGCATGAAGCGCCGGGTTACCTGCACCGAGTGCCCGATACCGATGGCCAACAACAGCATCGGGGTCAATACCATCATGGTGGTCAGTTTGAAGGCTGAAAAGCCCATCAGTCCCAGGGTCAGGATGATGGTTGCACTGACACCGATAATCGGAAACAGGGAGCCTCGCCAATTGCGGAACTCAAACCAGAGCGCGGCAATGACGATGGCGAATGAGATAACGAACAGCCACCACTTATTGACCAGATCGGCCAGCATCCAGGCCAGAAAATAGGGCTCACCGGCCACCAGCACCTCGAATCGGTCATCCTCACTGTACTCATCCATCATGGCGCGAATGTCACGCACCCAGGGCAGATAGATCTCTTTTACCTCATCGGTATAGTCGCCGATGATGTAGAGGGATTTCGCCGTACAGTTCTTCTCATCCTTTTGCGAAAACTCACACTTGTTGCCTTCCGCATCCTCAAAACCGATCAGCATCGGACCGATCACCGGATTGTTTTCAATGCCCTCTTTCAAAAAGGCCAGTTGCTGTGCCGCCTTTTCCGGATCACTGCTGATGCCTTCGGTGGGGATCAGCCTTTTAAAGACCAGACCGTTCTCATCCGCCCCCATGTACTTGATCTTCTTCGCCGCAATATCGATGAAATTCGATTCACGGGCCGTAGGCAGGTTGACCAGTCGATCGTGGATCTCCTGCACCTTGTTGACGAACCAGTTCTTGTAGACATCCCCTTCATTGATTCGCAGGGTGAAGACCATCAGGTTACCCATGCCGAAATTGTGTTCCGCATAGAGATTGGTCGCGACATAGCGGTTGCTCGGCGGTAACAGGGTATCCGGATCGTTGCGCATATCCAGATTCTTGATCTGCAGGGCGGCAAGGATTGTCACCACCAGCAGGATCATCATCAATGGCCAGCGAAACTTGATGACAAAATCCGCATAGCCTTCTGCCCAGGCGTTATTGGTTTGTTGTTTTGCTGTAGAGCCGCTCATGGCTCACTACTCCTAGAATTCGCTGTGAGTCGGCCGCCGCCTGGAATAATCCAGGTGACGGCCGTAGGGTTTTACTGCCAGTCAGGGATCACTCAATGATCCATTTCAGACCCACCTGGAAGTTTGATGAGTCTCTGAACTGACCGAAGGTCGTATTCTCTTCACCCCAGTAGTTGTTCCACTCCACGGAAGCCAACAGGGTATCGGTGAAGGTGTACTCGACATCGAAGCGATTCCATTTGCCGCCACCCTCTTCGTAGATGAAGATGTTGTTCCAGCGATGCTCCTGAGACTCGCCGAAGGGCTTGGAAAGAAAGATCGAGTAGAACTCCTTATCCTCATACCCCTTGTTGAGGCCATTGGTCAGACTCATGGTAGCGAAATCCGCCGTGTAGCGACTGCAATCCATGGTCACGCCGGTCTGGGTGCGACAGGTATCCGACTCCTCGACAAAATCCAGATTGCGGAACTGAATGAACTGGCCGCTGATCAACAGGTTGGTTGCCACGGTGATATCGGCACCCAGCACATACTTGAAGTAGTCCGCATCTTCCATCTTGAGCGCATTGGTCAGATCACCGATGCTCAACAGGAATTTATCGATAACCGGTTGTTTCTCACCTTCGTCATAGAGAAACTCACCTCTGAGTACCAGCGGTATATCTCCGGCTTCGAGGGCGTAGTCAAACGAGGTACCGAGACTATTGACCCGATGCAACTGCTCTGTGAAGCGCAGGGTCGGAGCACCGGTACCCATCGCAATCGCATCGTTGAACGGATTGCCGTCAGCCAGTGCCGGCAGCACACCACTTGGATCGAGGGCACCAGAGTAGTTACCCGCCGCATCGTGTACCAAGATGGTAGTGGCGTTACCCATATCCCAGTTTGCCCTGGCTTCATCCCGGCTCAGGCTGGTGGCCACATCCGGTACGAAGGTGTCATCCTGTTGTGGACCAGCGGTACCATTGGTATCGAAGAACAGAGTCGGTGCACGCTGCACAATCAACTCATCACCATTGGCATCACGCCAACTCAGATCGATATTCGGGTTACCGCTGTAGTGGTAGAAGTAGTTGACGGACCAGTTCAAACCACCATCGGTTGAGTTCCTAAAGCGAAAACCGCCATTCACATCACTGTCATCCGGGTAGTCTTTGACCCACTCGGATTCGAATCCAGTCAGACCGCCACCGGCGGTAAAACTGGTAAAGGTGTTGAAGGTGGCAAAGGTTGCATTTGCCATATATTCGAAGGCTGAAGAGGCCTCATCCGGTTGCCAGGTCACCTCCGTCGGTGAGAGCGGCGTCAAACCGGTGATCGGCATCAGGTTGGTCTCACCAAAGTTACCATTGGGATCGCTAACACCGGGAGGAAATCCGGGCTGACCGGTAAATCCGAACTGAGTGAAGGCATTAAGCAACAGCCAACCGGGCGCGGCAGCCGGATCGGTCGGTACGGTGGGATTGAGTAGGCCAGGTGTGGTCGAAGCATCCCAGAAGTTGCCGGCGAAACCATCCACAGTCAGACCTGCAAACAGATTCAGACCCAGGGGCAGCGCCATGCCACCGGTGAAGCCACCCCCCATCGCCGCACCGTTGAAGGTGGCCGCCACATTACTCAATGCCGGGGCGATGTTATAGAAACCGTTTACCTGGCCACTGATCGTCTCCACCCCTTTCATGAGGAAGGGATGCCCGGCGTCACCATCGCCGTTGAGGCCCGGGATCTTGTTCTCTTCAACCTGAGAGACAATCAACTGAATGTTGCTGTTGTCGCCGATGTTACGTTCCGCATTGATCATCCAGATCGGAATACGGGAATCCTCCATGGCATTCTGATTGAGCTCGCGAAAATCGGTGGGATTGATGATATCCAACAGCTTGATGCCGTCAGCGGTTCCCCACACCACCTGCTGCTTACCAACACGCAGATCCCAGTCGAACACGGTGGTATCGAAATAGAGCTCGCGAAGGTAGTCGTGCTGGGTATAGAGCCGGTGACCCTTATAGTCGTCGTTCACGCCCTCGGAATCGTAGATCAGGTTCAAGTCGGCGTGCCAGGTAATGTTATCGCCGACATAACCGTTCAAGAACAGACGCGCTGAGTTTTCGAACTTCAGCAGGTCCCCTTTGTCATGGCCCTCCATATCCAGCATGCTGTCTGCTTTGCCGGTGACCTGACCGTCTCTGGTGAAGACTGATGTCTCATTTTTCAAGTATCCGCTGTACTCTATTTCAGCAACGGCCGCACCGGGCACGAGCATGGCGAGTAGAATCGACTGATACAACTTACTGCGATTGAACATGAAAGAATCCTCCCGAATTCACTACAGCAAAGCCCCAGGGTAAGAGCATCGCGCAATGATGGTATTTGCCGACTGCTTGCGAGTCAGTACGATTAAAGTGGAAACACCCGGACGATGCCGGGTGTTTCAATTTTTGTTGTTAGCGTTTTATTTTTCTCAGGGTCTTCTCTGACCAGTAATCCGATTTCCAATCTTGGTTGTATTGAACGATCTCCTTTGGAATCACCGCCCAGGTCTCATGACCTGACTCAAGGGTCTTTCCATACCAATATCCCCAATATTGGGCGCGTGGATCATCCTGCCCCAGAGTGCGCCAATCCCGATCGATCACTTTGACCTGCTTGTCCCCTTTAAAATACTCCGTACGGTAGTCAGCGAAGGTCTTGCTATCCACATAACTGATGCGATAGTCATACCACCAGTTTTCCCGTTTGGTGGAACTTTTCAGCTTATAGACCTCTTTGCCTTTGTGATCACAAGCGGCATCCGGTGGGTTGGGCAGATATTTATTTTTCGATTCGGCCTTGGCGATTGCCCCGAGGCAATCGTTGAAGGTATCAGTACCTAACAGCTCATGGGTCTCATCCTTGGGTTTTCTCAGGGTTACGTCACCAAAGGTGAAGTCGGTACCACCCCAGGCATCATCATGGGCAGGCTGGGCAAAACGTCTGATTTTCCTGAGCGCCGGTAACCAGATGGAATAGGATTGACTCTTGTTGTCATCGACATAATCGGTAATCAGCATACCGGTGCCTTTCAGCTTGCCGGAACGGAAGATCGCGATGTCCTGAGCATTGGTGGCACTTTCACCATAATCATTGTTGAGATAACGCTCAACCGTGATGGTAGTGGGTTTGCTACCGGCTGATTTATTGACAATCACTGTGATCTTGCCCGGGATTGCCCGATTACTCTTCTTCGGATCTTTGTTGTTATTGGTGATACCGAAATTCTTCAATGCATAGAAGTGGTTGACGAAGTAGACCTGGTCGGCAAGCTCATCAGCACTTGGTGTACCGGAGGGTAGCGGTAGATCCTTGGCTACCCCGGCAAAAATGGAACTGGAAAACAACAAACCGGCAGTGGCCATTGCGTAGACTTGGGTACGCATCTGCATACTGAATCCTCCTGGTGTTGAGCGGTATTTGTTGAGCTCAACCGCCCTATTATTAAAATTTTAAGTATTTCTTATGAGCGACAGTTAATGTAACTTCTCTATTAATAACAGAGTTACCGGCTGTTTAGCAATCCGGGTTATCCACAACACCGGCAGCAGATAGCACCTGTATCGCAAAATTGCGTTCCAGCCAAGCCATAGCAGGAATCGCATTTAAACAGTCCATGACAGCATGGACCCTGATTCTTAAGGTTTGCTTACGCTTATCAGGGTAATCAATAACCCCGATTTAAGGCAGGTATTTGAGAGTAATTATCGATCATTTAGCGATAAAAAATGATTTTTTCCGGAAACACCGCTTATCACCGCCTCAATCCGAGACGAA
Source organism: Candidatus Thiodiazotropha sp. AKAK2 (assembly GCF_058244685.1). Taxonomy (NCBI): domain Bacteria; kingdom Pseudomonadati; phylum Pseudomonadota; class Gammaproteobacteria; order Chromatiales; family Sedimenticolaceae; genus Candidatus Thiodiazotropha; species Candidatus Thiodiazotropha sp. AKAK2. The sequence goes on from NZ_JBSYOP010000008.1 coordinate 17,402, forward strand.
ATAAACGACCGTTTCACAGCGAACACGCGATTTAAGCTTGAATTTAACCCCTTGATATAACAAAATTTCCAATCCTGTTGGCTGCGTACCCGCTCAGATGTCGATACTTGCACTCGGACTCAATCACAAAACCGCCCCGGTAGAAATCCGGGAAAAGGTCACCTTTGGTCCCGATATCATTGCTGGCGCCCTGCGCAGTCTGCAAGAAAATCCGGCAGTCAAAGAGACCGTGATTCTCTCCACCTGTAACCGCACAGAGGTCTATTGCATCCTCAATGAAGAGGACCACGAACCCCTGGCTGACTGGATCAGCCGTTTTCACGGCCTGCCCAGCGACCGGGTGATGCCCTATCTGTACAGCCATTTCGGACTGGATGCCGTAAAACACCTGCTGCGCGTCTCCTGCGGTCTGGATTCCCTGGTACTCGGGGAGCCACAGATTCTGGGGCAGGTTAAGGCGGCCTACCAGACGGCAACCGACACCGGCACCACCGGCAAACTGCTCTATAAACTCTTTCAACACGCCTTCTCAGCGGCAAAACAGATCCGCACCGACACCAACATCGGTAACAGTCCGGTCTCGGTGGCCTTTGCCGCCGTCAGCCTGGCAAAACAGATCTTCAGTGACCTTTCGGAACAGACCGCACTGCTGATCGGCGCCGGTGAAACCGTGGAGCTGGCGGCCCGGCATCTGAGCCAGAACGGTATCGGACGCATCATCGTGGCAAACCGAACGGTGGAAAGGGCACATCAACTGGCGGCGCAATTTGAGGGCTATGCCATCGCCCTGACGGAAATCAGCAACCATCTGGCTGAGGCGGACATCGTCATCTCCTCCACCGCCAGCCCGCTTCCGGTGCTCGGCAAAGGAACGGTGGAGAGCGCTTTGAAAGAGCGCAAACACAGACCCATCTTCATGGTGGATATCGCCGTTCCCCGGGACATCGAGCCCGAAGTGGCTGATCTCAGCGATATTTATCTCTATACCGTGGACGATATGGATGAGGTCATCCAGGAGAACATGCGCTCACGGGAAGAGGCGGCCGAACAGGCAGAAGAGATCATCGAACACTATGTGGACGACTACATGGGCTGGCTGCGCTCGCTGGATGCGGTGGAGCTGATCCAGGACTATCGCGGCTGTGCAGAACAGTTGCGTGACGAAGTGATGCAGAAGGCACTGCAGCAACTTGCAAAGGGCAAATCCCCGGAAGAGGCGATCCGCTTCATTGCCCACACCCTGACCAACAAACTTTTACATACTCCCAGCACTCAGATGCGCCAGGCCGGATTCAATGGCCAGATTGAGTTGCTGGAAGCCGCCAACACCCTTTTCCAAATCAAAAAAACAGACAATAAAACATGAAGCCCTCACTGCGCGGCAAGCTGGATCAGATCGCCGAACGCTTCGAAGAGATCACCGCATTAATGGCGGATCCGGATATCCAAAGTGACCAGAACCAGTTCCGCGACCTGGGACGGGAGTATGCCCAGCTGGAACCCGTGGTCCTGGCATTCAGGGAATACTCCGCCGCTGAAGATGATATCGAGGCGGCAAAAGAGATGATCTCAGATCCGGAAATGGCCGAGCTTGCCAAAGAGGAGCTGAGTCATGCAGAAGAGGCCAGGGAGCGCCTGGAGCCTGAGCTGCAATTGCTACTGATTCCGGCCGATCCGAATGATCAGCGCAATGTCTTTCTCGAGATCAGGGCAGGCACCGGTGGCGCCGAAGCCGCCCTGTTCGCCAGTGACCTCCATCGGATGTACCTTCGCTATGCGGAGTCACAGAAGTGGCAGACCGAAACCATCAGCGAAAGCCTGGGTGAGCATGGGGGCTACAAAGAGGTGGTCTGTCGGATCAGTGGTAATGCGGTCTACTCCCGACTGAAATTCGAATCGGGCACCCATCGGGTACAGCGCATACCCGAAACCGAGTCCCAGGGACGCATTCACACCTCAGCCTGCACCGTGGCGATACTGCCGGAAGTTGAGGAGGTGGATGATGTGGAGATCAACAATAACGACCTGCGTATCGACACCTATCGTGCCTCAGGGGCCGGCGGACAGCATGTCAACAAGACCGATTCTGCGGTCCGCATCACCCACCTGCCCAGCGGTATCGTGGTTGAGTGTCAGGACGAACGCTCGCAGCATAAAAACAAGGCACGGGCGATGTCCCTGCTACAGGCCAAGCTGCTCTCCCAGGCGCAACAGAAGATCGCCACAGAGCAGGCCAGCGCCCGTAAACTGCAGGTCGGCAGTGGCGATCGATCGGAACGCATCCGCACCTACAATTTTCCACAAAACCGCCTGACTGACCACCGCATCAATCTAACCCTCTATAAACTCGATGAGGTGATGACCGGCACGCTGGATCAAGTGGTGGAACCTCTGCTGCGGGAGCATCAGCTTGAAGAGTTGGCCGCTATGGGCGAAGCCTGAAGTTAGCGGGCATCCCATGCCGACCCTCAAACAGGCCCTGCTGGCAGCACAACAATCCCTCAATGGCATCGCTGACAATCCCGACCTGGAAGCGGCCATGCTGCTGTGTCACCTGCTGGATAAGCCGAAGAGCCATCTCTACGCCTGGCCCGAGGCGATGTTGAGTGAATCCCAACAACAGCGCTATCAACAGCTGATCGAGCAGAGGCAGCAGGGTACGCCCATTGCCTATATCCTGCAGCAACGGGAGTTCTGGTCTCTGTCACTACGGGTGACACCGGACACCCTGATTCCAAGGGCCGAGAGCGAACTGCTGGTTGAACGGGCACTCCACCATCTGCAGAGTTGCCATAACCCGATTGCAGCCGATCTGGGCACCGGTAGTGGCGCCATTGCCCTGGCACTGGCCAGCGAACGCCCGGACGCCAGAGTGGCCGCCACCGATCTGCACCAGGCCGCGCTCAGCATCGCCAAGGAAAACGCCCAACGACTGGGTTTACAAAATCTGGCTTTCCATGCCGGTGACTGGTGCGATGCACTACCCGAGGATGAACGCTTTGATGTGATCCTCAGCAATCCGCCCTATATAGAATCGGCCGACCCCCATCTCACACAGGGGGATCTGCCCTATGAACCCCATAGTGCCCTGGTCTCTGGAGAGGATGGATTGGATGATATCCGAACCATCATCAAACAGGCCCCAACCAGGCTGAAACGGAATGGCTGGCTGATACTCGAACATGGATACAATCAGGCAGATGCTGTACGCCGGCTGATGCAGTCTGCCGGAATGAACGGGATATCGAGTCATACAGATCTTGCCGGACAACCCAGAGTGACCGAAGGCTACTGCTCATGTATCTTTTAAAATCTGCGGTTTGAGTAACTGTTTTCAATGCTGACCCGATCCTACGACCGGCCGACTCGGGGCACTTCAGAGAATTCTAAATTGCTTGATTATTTTATCGCTTTCGCTAGGATTGGAGGCTATGGGTGATCCCCCACACGACTTGGTGAAACACCGGGACATTCACTTTGTCGATCTCCACCCGGACCCTAATCAGGCCGGTACAGCGTCAAGCTTACTGGCGGATGTGTCAGGTATTATTAAAACAAATCCTGTCTCCCCCACCCTGTTGCAGATTCAATATGAACTGATGGAGGTCTCATTGGAGCAGATCGAGACTGGCCTGACGGCAATGGGACTGCACATCGACAACCGTCTGCTCTATCGCCTCAAAAGAGCCCTCTACTACTATACGGAAGATACCGAGCGCGCCAACCTGGGATGCAACCGAAGCGACTCGAAATGCACCCGTACGATCTTTGCAGACCGCTATCAACGGATGAATCATCAACTCCGGGATCAACGCCCGGAACATTGGCGAAAGTATCTCTGAAACCACACAATGACCGGTTACCGGTCGATCCACTTGTTCAGGCCCTGACTCTATGAATGACGATCAACTGCTGCGCTACAGTCGACAGATAATGTTGCCCTCCATCGAAATTGAGGGGCAGCAACGGCTGCTTGATTCGCGGGCTCTGATCATCGGTCTGGGCGGTCTGGGCTCACCCGCTGCGATGTATCTTGCCGCGGCCGGGGTGGGCACTCTCCATCTGCTCGATTTCGACCGGGTGGACCTGACCAATCTGCAACGCCAGATCATCCATACTACGGATCGCATCGATCAGCTTAAGGTTGAATCGGCCAGACAGACACTGCAAGCGATCAATCCCGAAATCCGGGTAGAGACCACAGCAGAAAAGCTGGATCAGGATCAGCTCAACGAACTGGTGAAGCAGGCAGATGTGGTGCTCGACGGCACGGATAACTTTGCCACCCGTTTTGCCATTAACAAAGCCTGTCATCTGCATCAGACCCCGCTGGTATCAGCCGCAGCGATTCGCATGGAGGGACAGGTGAGTGTTTTCAGCGGCAAACCCGACACTCCCTGTTACCACTGCCTCTATCCGGATGAGGGCGGGATGGATGAGAGCTGCTCCGCGAACGGGGTTCTGGCGCCATTGGTTGGAATCATCGGCAGCATCCAGGCGACTGAAGCGATCAAGGTACTGACCGGTGCGGGTAACGCACTTGAAGGCAGGCTACTGTTACTCGATGCGCTGCAGATGGAGTGGCGCAGCTTGAAACTGAAACAGGATCCGGGCTGCCCGGTCTGCAGTAAACAGGGCTGACCTCCGGATCGACCATTGGATAGATCAGCCAGCTTCAAATTCCCCCTGACACACACCATCTGTCCGCTCGCAGTCACCCTGGTCTGCCTGCTGCTCTCCCTTGCCACAGAGAGCGTATCGGGATGGCTTGAATACCATCGCACCCAACTCGTGAACGGGGAGATATGGCGGCTGATCACGGCACATTTGGTCCATCTTGGTTGGGGCCATCTGACCATGAACCTGCTCGGTTTATGGATGATATGGGCACTGCTGATGAACAATCTTCCCTGGCAACGCTGCGGCCTGATACTGTTGCTCATCACCCTCATCACCTCAGCGGCACTTTGGTTTTTCAGTCCGCAACTGGTTTGGTACCGAGGCCTCTCCGGAGTCCTCCACGGACTATTGATCTGGGGCCTGCTTGAGCGACTGAAACAGGAGCCTCTACTCTCTGTGAGTCTGCTGCTCGCGGTGATTGGGAAAATTGCCTGGGAGCAGTGGCAGGGGCCTTTACCAGGCAGTGAATCGATGGCGGATGGGCCGGTTGTTGTCGCATCCCATCTCTACGGCGCTTTGAGTGGTATGCTTGTCTGGCTGATCGGCAGCATACGCTTCGCAACTAATAGGAAAACCAGTGATTAGGCGAGCCATTTTTATAACCCTGCTGCTTACCCTTGCAGCCTGCCAGAACACTCAGGATATTGATTTGAACCAGCTCGATCCGGTGGAGAGAAAAAGTGTCGAGTCGTTAGTCTGGCTCAACGACGCCAATGTGGAGCGGGATGTTCAGACAGCCTTGGATAAACGGGACAAGCGACTGCTTGGCATGATGGGGCGGGGCACCGACCTGCCGGGTGTACCGGCGGAATTGACCAGTAGGGCCAAAACAGTCTGTGGCATCCGTTATGTGGAGGGGTCCACAGATGTGGTGCGGGGCGAGGTTCATCTGCAGTTGTTACAGCGGGCCTATGATTATGCAGCGGCGTACAATCAGGCGATGCTAAAACATTGTATCGAAAAGTAGATTGCAAGCCGTCGCGTACAGCTGATCAGCGAGTTCCAAATACCTGGGTCCAGTAATTGTAGTAATGGGCCTGATCCGTATCGATCACCGCTGCTCCGAACTCACGAAATTTCGGATCCATGATATTGCTGCAATGGGTAGGGCTCGATAACAGATTCGCCATCACCGCTTCATTGTCCGGATAGCCTGCAGCAATGTTCTCTCCAACAGCCCGCCACTCATAACCGGAGCGGCTAACCCGCATGCCAACCGTAGATCCATCAGAACCCTGGTGGTCAAAAAAATCATAATCGATCATATCCTGAGAATGAACCACTGCGGCAGCATGTAACCGGCAATTCCATCGCAACGGTGGAGCGGTCTGGTGGAGTTCACCACCACAATTGCGCTGTCTGGCTCTGGCCCGATTAACCAGTTGCAACATCTCCTGTTGATAAGGAGGGGCTTCACAGGGCTCTGCGGCCTGTACAAGATCTTCGGTTAACCGATCGGCTTCATTTTCCGGCCCCAACACTTCTCTCGTTTCATAGGACCTGGCAACCCTGCCGGTAAGCAGTAACTCAGCCCGCACCGGGATCGAATCCTGTGGGGAGTAAACAGCAAACCTTGTTTGATGATTCATGTCGCCATTACCAGTGTATAGCAACTGATAGGATACGTCTGAAATACCGATCAAAACGGCCGGTAATAGTAGATAATTTCCAGGGTGTTTCATGACGATCCTATATTCAACGATAAGGAGTATTGCACTCCGAACCAATCAATCGAAAAAGAGAGTATACCGATCAATCAACCCAAGTCTGCAAATAAACCGCACTCATTTAAGCTAGGGGAATCCCTAGTTACATGAAGTGATTGAATCAACTAAATTGAACAATATTAAGCGTTAACCAATCGACAGTTTTAATGTCCATGTTGTTACATCCAATCAGACATCTCCACCACCATCCGCAGCAACGCTGGCTCGTCTGTCGACCACAGAGCGCATTGCGTAGTGATAAAAACATGCAGCGAATCAGTAATCGACTGCAAAGCATTACGGATGATTATGGCGCTGAAGAACTGGCAGCAGGGTTCATCAATAGTTTCACTGATCACGCCTATGAGAGTCTGAATCAACAACTTTGCGACGCCTCCCTGCCCGGTTTCATACAGGATCAGTTGCGTGACACGATAAAAGACAACTGTGTAATATCGGACATCCCGACATCGCTGGCTTGTCGCAGCAAGACGGACACCCTCTGCAAGGAGTTTCTGCCACTGCAAAACCGGCCAACCACCACAAGTCTCAAGGCACCTGCAGTGGTTGAATACCAACAACAACCCAGTGCGGTTAACATCAATCCTCTACAGAACAGCTGGTCGTGGCAACACATACTCAGATTCATCTACGAAAAGATGGTGTTCAGATTGATCAGCAGTGGCAGCCCACAGGAAGCCAACGAAAAAACCATCAGTTGGCTGGTGGCACTCGCAGGTTCGTTTGCCGCCATACAGATTCAATTTCTGCAGGCCGCCATGGATAACCTAAACACCATGCAGGAGAATGTCAGTTTCTCCTGTAAGAGCCAGCAGGCGCTGGATGCCATGACCTGTGATGAAAGGGATTGCTATATCAACTTGCGGGATGACCACCGTAAAAAATTCATTACCGCGCAAACACACTACCGCGCCAATCTGCAGCTGTTCCGGCAAGCTACGCAGATGTTGAATACGCTGTTCAGTCTGTTCAGCAAGCCCTGTCGATATCGTGCATGCTGATCCAGCAGTCAACCCAAAAGGCTACCTGGTTATTGTCCAGTCCCAGCACAAGCTGTGGCTATTAACCCAACAACCAAGTCTGCCATGTTGATAATAAACAACCTCATGCCTGATGAATTCGCTGACGAATGGCGGCCAGGCTGAACAGCCCAAGCATCAGGTTAAGCAGCCACAACGAACCACCTCCCCCGGGACTGTCGAATTTTGTCGCCCCACCCGCATCGGTAAACAGTGTGCCGTGCTGCCGCGTTGTCCCATCCAAGGGTTTGCAGTCACTGGCAACCTCCTGTGAGCCACCTTGAATCGAAAAGTTCTGCGCGGACAGATTGAAGAACAGACCATCGGCACAGGCCAGCATCAGCCGCCCATGTTGTAAGCTAACATCGGGCAACTCGACCAATGCGGCACCACTATTGGGATAGCGTCCCAGGTTGAGAATCGTCAGACCAGGATCATGGTGATCACAATAGTTTGTCGGTAGATCGTTCTCATCCAGACTCATCAGCGTGATCACTACTTCGGTACAGCTCTGCTCGGTGCCGCCGGTCGACCATCGAATCGACTGACTGGAACCACTGTTGAATCGACCGCCGCCGTTGAGGGATCCACCGGTGACCTGGAAGCTGCCGGAACTGTCATCCACTTCGATAACCAGATCGTCGCTGGCCACCCCGGATTCACCATCCCGCACGGTGAGTCTGAAGTTGAGCTGACGGCTGCTGGTCGGCAATGTTTCACCGATATCCTCACTGCCGGCCAACAGGGTGCTGAGTCTCGGCAGGTAGCGAACCGGGGAGGTGGTCGGCAAAAAGGAGCGAAACAAGGGGTTATCCTGCTGATCGATATCGGTACCTATGGTATCCGCATCCGTAGCGCCACCCTCACCTCCGGCATCCATCTCATCCCACTGATAAGAGATGCTGTCTTCATCCGGATCCTCGGCTTGTGCAGTGAGTCGAAACGGGGTTCCGGCAGGAATAGTATGGATCCCATCCTCGCCAACGTCTCCCGCATCGACCATCGGCGCCTGGTTACCGGTGGAAACCAGCGTACCGCAGAGTCTACCGCTGCCCTGATTGATGTAGCTTCCCATCTCTTCGATGCTGAGAGCATGAAATGTGGCATCCGAGTTGGATTGTAGGTTCTCCTCCCCACAAATCCCGGCATAACTCATGATGGTCGACCCGCTGCCCGGCTCAACCGCCGCAAAGCCAACTCGATTGACACCACCACAATTGGCGGTTGTACCGTTGAATGTGTGGTTGGCATTCAATTGATGGCCCAGCTCATGGGCAACGAAATCGATGTAGAAAACATCGTTGTCAGGCTCAGAAGTACCGGTATAGGCCTGGGCTTTGAAGCTTTCACAGACCGAACCCACACTGGCCAGACCACCACCGAGAATACCGAACAGATGACCGATATCGTAATTGTCGTCACCCAGAGTAAAATCGAGGTTCTGCTGATTCTCAGTCAGCATGGTGGGGATCCCGCTGGGTGTATGGGTATAGGGATCCGAACTTGCATCGGTGTAGATGATCCGATCATTGTTACCCACCAGCTGAAACTGGATCGCCAGATCACGACCATAGATCTGGTTAACCCGGTTGATCGCCGTCACAATCTGGGCGAGGGTTTCAGTAACACTGCCGCCGAAGTAGGCGGAGTACTCCCCGGTTGCCGCCACGGCAAGCCGATAGATACGCCGCTGGTCACTGCTGTGGGTCTGCCGGCCGGCCCTGACAATCAGCGGATCCAATGGCTCACCGCTGATATGATGATCGAGCTGACAGATAGGCGGAGACTCAGTCAACTCGACAGATTTCGCGTAATCCGCTTTATAGAAGCTTCGATAGTTACCGCCCCGATCCGGATCGATATAGATGGTTCCGGATGGGGTGGTGAGCATGGCGTGAAAGCCTCTGGGGGTCAGATCAAGCCGCCCGGTCAGCTCCGGATTGCCCACTCCCCTGACACGATAGGTAGCGATCTCCGGATAGCGCTCCGCCAGGCTTGGGGCCATCACCGGCGATTGCTCTATCCAGCAGCGCACCATCTCGCCACCGGGCAGGGGGAGAGTGATTTGATGGCTGTTGCGGATCGTCAGCCCGGACTCGGCCGGTGCCTGAGAGAGTTGTGCTCGAAGGGCCGCTAGATCCGCCTCAAGGGCACGGTAGTAGCGCGGGGTTTCAACGACAGATCTGGCGGCATAGTCAGGTGGTGACAGATCCCGCCAGATAGCGGCCTCGGCAACCAGCGGCAAGAGAACAACAGGCCACAACCATCCACTGCTCTTAATGCTATGCCAAATCCGCATCGAACCTCCTTGAGTTAGGGACAGGGCCTGTTAACACCAATCGAATATGCCCTGCTGGGACTGTATTTGTGTCCAGCAAGGCAGAATGAGCGTGGTGTAGCTCGGCTACATGAGCAAATGATAACGCCGCTGAGTGCAAAAACAGACCCAGCCATTCGGGTTGCGCCTGAAAAAGCGCCACTCGGCGTTGCTCGTCACTCATTTGAAACCACCAAACTACACTCCTCGCGCCTTGATTGACGCTTTCTCAGGCGCAACAGGGCATTTTGGATTGGTGTTAACAGGCCCTAGTTAACCTTTCAGTTTTTTCAGCAGGATCTGGTTTACCTGACCTGGATTGGCTTTTCCCTGGGTCTGCTTCATTACCTGACCAACAAAAAATCCCAGCAACTTCTCCTTGCCTGCCTGAAACTGCGCCACCTGCTTAGGATTGGCGACGATAATCTCATCGATGATCGACTCGATCTGACCACTGTCGGTAATCTGCTTGAGCCCCTTGGCCTCGATCACCGTATCCGCATCCCCCTCACCCTGCCAGATGGCTTCAAACACCTGCTTTGCCAGCTTGCCTGAAATGGTGTTATCGGCGATACGCTTCAGCAAGCCACCCAGATGCTCCGCACTGACCGGTGAATCGGTCAACTCCAATCCGGCTTTGTTGAGTGCGCCGGCCAGCTCCACCGTGACCCAGTTGGCGGCGATCTTGGGATCGGCGCCGGTGGCGACAACCTGCTCGTAGTAGTCGGCCTGCTGACGACTCTGGGTAAGCAGCGTCGCATCGGTGTCAGAAAGCTGATAGTCGGTTACGAAGCGGGCTTTTTTCTGATCCGGCAGTTCCGGCATCCGTTCCCCTGCCTGTGCCAGTCGCTGCTCGGTGATCTCTACCGGCAACAGATCCGGATCGGGGAAATAGCGGTAGTCGTTGGCCTCCTCCTTGCTGCGCATGGAGCGGGTTTCATCCCGATCCGCATCATACAGGCGGGTCTCCTGGACAACCGTTTTACCGCTCTCAAGCAGATCGATCTGGCGCTCCCGCTCGAAATTCATCGCCCGCTCCAGAAAGCGGAAGGAGTTGATGTTCTTCAACTCGGTTCTGGTGCCGAGCTCCTGCAGACCTTTCGGTCGCATGGAGAGGTTGGCATCGACCCGGAAAGAGCCCTCCTGCATGTTGCCGTCACAGATCCCAAGATAGACCACCAGCTGATGAATCTTGCGGGCATAGGCGACCGCTTCCTTAATTGAACGCATATCCGGCTCGGAGACGATCTCCAGCAGCGGTGTACCGGCCCGGTTCAGATCGATCCCGCTCATACCGTGAAAGTCCTCATGCAGGGATTTGCCCGCATCCTCTTCCAGGTGAGCCCGGGTGATGCCGATCACTTTCTGTTGACCATCCTCCAGATCGATGGTCAGAGATCCCCGGCCAACGATCGGCAGTTCGAACTGACTGATCTGGTAGCCTTTCGGCAGATCGGGGTAGAAATAGTTTTTCCTGGCGAAGACAGAGCGTGAACCGATCTCCGCATCCACCGCCAGGCCGAACATCAGCGCCATGTCCACAGCCGCCTCGTTGAGTACCGGCAGCACACCGGGGAAACCCAGATCCACAATACAGGCCTGGCTATTCGGTTCTGCACCATAGGCGATGGAGGCGCCGGAGAAAATCTTCGATTTCGAAGCGAGTTGGGTATGTATTTCCAGGCCGATAACGGTTTCCCACTGCATATCTATAACTCTGTGTTGCGCTGATCTGTTTACTGTTGTTGATCGAATCTGCCGCCAGGCCGCCCGATCCTCTAATCCAATCCCTCGGGAATGAGCCGGTGCCAGCCAGTCTCCTGCTGAAACTTATGCGCCACATTCAGCAGCTTGGCCTCGGCAAAATAGTTTCCTATGAGCTGCAATCCCACCGGCAGTCCGTTCACTGGCTGAACCGGCATCGAAAGCCCAGGCAGACCAGCCAGATTGGCCGCGATGGTGTAGATATCATTCAGGTACATGGTCACCGGATCATCGGTCTTCTCACCCAGTTTGAAGGCGGGCGCCGGGGTGGCTGGCCCCATGATCACATCGACCTGTTCAAATGCCTGTTTGAAATCGTCCGAAATCAGATGACGGGTCTTCTGCGCTTTCAGATAGTAGGCGTCATAGTAGCCTGCAGAGAGTGCGTAGGTGCCGATCATGATGCGCCGCTTCACCTCAGCGCCGAAAGCTTCACCCCGTGAGCGCTTATAGAGATCCTCAAGATCCTTCGGATTGTCGCACCGGTAGCCGAACCGGGCGCCATCGAAACGGGACAGATTGGATGAACACTCGGCCGGAGCGACCACATAGTAGGTCGGTACCGCCATGGCACTGTTGGGCAGGCTGATCTCAACCACCTCGGCCCCCAGTCCCTTGTAGACTGCCAATGCCGCTTCAATGGAAGTCCTGACATCCCCATCCAGCCCCTCTCCGAAATACTCCTTCGGCAGGCCGATTTTCAACCCGGCCAGGGAGTCGTTCAGACTGGCCGAATAGTCGGGTACCGGATGATCCGCACTGGTCGAGTCGCGAGGATCGAATCCGGCCATCGCCTGCAGCATCAGGGCGGCATCCTCAGCAGTGGCGGTCATTGGACCGGCCTGATCGAGACTCGATGCAAAAGCGATCATGCCAAATCGGGAGATACGGCCGTAGGTCGGCTTCAAACCGGTGATACCGCAGAGTGCGGCTGGCTGTCGTATCGAACCACCGGTATCGGTACCGGTAGCCGCCGCTGCCATGCGTGCCGCAACGGCGGCAGCCGAACCACCGGAAGAGCCGCCTGGCACCCGCTCGTTATCCCAGGGGTTGTGCACATTCCCGTAGAAACTGGTCTCGTTGGAGGAGCCCATGGCGAACTCATCCATATTCGCCTTACCCAGTGAGACAACACCGGCCTGTTTCAGTTTTGTCACCACGGTAGCATCGTAGGGCGAGATAAAGTTGTCCAACATCCTTGAACCACAGCTGGTCTTCACACCCTGGGTACAGAAGATATCCTTTTGCACGATGGGAATACCGGTCAATGGACCCGCATCACCGGCTTTCAACTTCTCATCAGCCACGGCCGCTTCAGCCAGAGCCTGTTCTGCCGTGGTGGTAATGAAGGCATTGATGTTCCCATCCAGACGCTCGATCCGTTCGAGAAAATGGCCTGTCAACTCAACACTGGAGAACTCACCGGCTTTCAATCCGGCAGCCAGCTCAACAATCGTTTTTTTATGCATGGTTAGACTTCATTGACTGTGAATAGCGCTAAGAACTCGAGGGTCAGTTAACACTACTCGATTACCTTGGGTACCAGATACAGCCCGTTTTCAACCAGCGGGGCAACAGCCTGATTCTGATTACGACGATCCGGCTCGGTAACCTGATCCTCACGCAGCCGCTGGGCCATATGCAGCGGGTGAGCCATCGGCTCGATATTATCGGTATCCGCCGCCTCAAGCTGTTCGACCAGAGCAAGAATATTGCTCAATTCGGCCGCGTAGCCTTCCACCTGGTTTTCATCCAGCGCCAAACGCGCCAGATGAGCAATCTTTTCAACATCGGAACGATCTAATGACATCCAGCTGATTCCTGGTTAGAAAAACTGGGGAATCTACCATACTCTGGACGGCGGTTACATGGCGAACCAGCTAGCATCATTCCTAAATTGCCCGGAAAACGGGATTTGAGTCATCCGGCTCACCCTGGCCGAGTCAGAATATTGTCAATTTTGTGATTGTAATTCCGTTTTACCTCTTTGAAATACCATCTATAATTCACTAATAGGTCTAGTTGGGATAATATTCCCAACCAGGGGATGAAAGACCAAATCAATAATCCTGGCCTGTCATCGGATGATGTTTGGGGAAAATTGACCAGAATCGATAAATATCAAAGACTTTTCGAGCTATTTGGGATTAGAGTGAAGCCTGATATAGATCGTAAATCGGGTTAGTGAGACGTCAAAATGGATGAAAACCGTAAAATACTTACCGCCTCTATCCTGAAATTGCTGCGGCCGCTCGTCAGGCTGATGTTGCGCAATGGTTTCACCTATGGTGACTTTGCCGACCTAAGTAAATGGACGTTTATGGATGTCGCCTCGAAAGAGTTTGGCATTCCCGGCCGCAAACAGACCGTATCCCGTGTCTCCGTGATCACCGGCCTGACCCGCAAAGAGGTCAGCCGATTGCAGAAGATCGATACCCCGGACGACAGCGCCATCGCCCATCAGTACAACCGGGCGGCCAGAGTCATCTCAGGCTGGCTCAGAGACAAGCGCTTCACCAACAAGAAAGGGGAACCTGCAGCACTGGAATTCGACAAGGGCAAAAACAGCTTCAGTGACCTGGTGCGTGAACACAGTGGTGATGTGCCACCCCGGGCAATCTATGACGAACTGCTGAGGGTGGGCACCATTGCGAAGAATGAGTCCGGCAGGATCACCTTGCTCAGTGACGGTTATATTCCACGCACCGGCGAGACCGGCAAACTGCATATACTGGGTACCGACGTGGAGTTGCTGATTGACACGATTGATCACAATCTACAGACTGGCGCCCAGTCACCTCTTTTCCAACGTAAAGTTTCCTATGACAATCTACCGGCGGAGGCCATTCCGGAGTTTCGCAATTTGAGCGCTGAAAAGTCACAGGCGCTACTGCTGGAGTGCGATAAATACCTCTCGCAACACGATCGGGACGTCACTTCCGAGAGCGAGGGAACCGGGCGAAAACAGGCTGGCATAGGCATCTACTATTTCGAAAAGGATGTACAGCGAAATGACTAGCTTGAACAGGTTAATCTCCCCACTTGTCTGTGCGGTTTGTATTACCGCACTCTACAGCTGTGGCGGCGGTGGTGGCGGCTCCCAGGTTGCTGATGGCGGCATCGGCGGCACCGGTGTATCCCAAGGTAGGGTAACTGGGTTTGGGTCGATCTTCGTCAACGGCATCGAATATGAGACGGACAATGCCAGCTTCACGGTAAACAACAGTGATGGCAACCAGGATGACCTGGCCATCGGCATGGTGGTAGTCATCAATGGCAGCAGCGACCAGACCAGCGCCACCGGTGAAGCAGAGAGCGTTGAGTATGACAGCCTGATCGAAGGCGTTGTCGACAGTAACGACGTCGCTACCAACAATACACTCACCATCATGAACCAGACCATCATAGTCGACGCCGAGACGGTTTATGAAAACCCCTTCGATGCCACCACATTGGCCGATCTTCCTGTAAACAGCGTCGTCGAGGTGAGCGGTTTCACCGATGGCAACGGGGATATACTGGCAACCCGCATCGAAGTGGAGTCCCTGGGTTGGTCAGGTGATAGCCTGGAGGTGTCCGGAGTGGTGATGAACATCTCCGGCAGTCAGTTCCAGATCGGCAATCTGACCATTGAGGCGGGTTCACTTACCATCCCGGATGAAGGCACCTTTGTCGAAGTTGAAGGTGATAGCTTTATTGGTGGCGTGTTCGAAGCTGATTCCATAGAAATCGAAGGGGATGGCACC
Source organism: Candidatus Thiodiazotropha sp. AKAK2 (assembly GCF_058244685.1). NCBI lineage: Bacteria > Pseudomonadati > Pseudomonadota > Gammaproteobacteria > Chromatiales > Sedimenticolaceae > Candidatus Thiodiazotropha > Candidatus Thiodiazotropha sp. AKAK2. The sequence continues at coordinate 32,655 of NZ_JBSYOP010000008.1, forward strand.
AATCAGGTTGCCGACGACGGGGACGAAGTCGAAATCGAAGGGCGCATTACCACCGCCCTCGACAACCAGGACCAATTTGCCTTGAACGGCCAGATCGTGGATGCCTCGAATACCCCATTCAGCGGCCAGACCAGCCAGCTGACGGTTGGTCGTATTGCCGAGGTTGACGGCGTCATGGAGGGCACAATCCTGATAGCCGAAAAGATCGAGCTCAAGGCAGAACAGTCGGAGAAGGGCGAAATCGCCGGAATCCTCGGTGTTGACAATGTGGATAGTTCTGCCGGAACCATCACCCTGCTGGGACAGACGATTCAGGTCACCAGCTCCACCATCATGGAGAGCGACCTGGAGGATGAAGACAGTTTCACCCTGGCGCAGCTCGTATCCACCGACTACCTGGAAGCCAAGGTATTCAGTGACAACGGACAGCTGATCGCCACCAAGTTGAAAAGGGAACGGGCACCGGAAAACCACAACGCGGAAGTTGAAGGCATGCCCGAGTTCATCGATGAGACCACCATCCGGGTGTTCGGGGTATTGGTCGACACATCAAACCTGGAGTATGAGTTCTCGGAGCAGAGGATCGAGGTCGAGGGGGACTTCGCCAACAGTGTACTGACCGCCAGCAAGATCGAAGAGGATTGATTCCAGCGCATTCCTGCCTGGGAGAGGAACTCCCCTCCTGGGCAGGCAGTATCCAGACTGGAACTCCGGAATACTCCGTTTATGACTTAAAAAAGGTGAATTCTGCCGGATTCACCATCCCCATTCTTGCTCATCTCCTGTACCATTGATAGATTAGCCGTCTTTTGGTTTAACCAGGTTCATCGAGTCGGGCGCACTACCTATCATGTTGCCTTCTCGAGCCCAGGATAAACTCCCCTATCAACCACTGACACGAGAAGACAAAGAGATCCATGCTGTTCAGACGCATCCGTGGCATATTTTCCAATGACCTTTCCATCGACCTGGGTACAGCCAACACCTTAATCTATGCCCGGGGCCAGGGCATTGTGCTCAACGAACCCTCCGTTGTTGCGATTCGCCAAGACAGAGGACCGGGCGGTGCGAAGTCGGTGGTGGCGGTCGGTGAAGACGCCAAGAAGATGCTTGGCAGAACCCCGGCGAATATTACTGCCATCCGACCGATGAAGGAGGGCGTGATTGCCGATTTCACGGTTACCGAGAAGATGCTTCAGTACTTCATCCACAAGGTACATGAATCCCGCATCATCCGCCCCAGCCCTCGGGTCCTGGTTTGTGTTCCCTGCGGCTCCACCCAGGTTGAAAGGCGCGCCATCAAAGAGTCAGCCGCAGGTGCAGGCGCCCGTGAAGTCTATCTGATCGAAGAACCCATGTCGGCGGCAATCGGTGCAGGTTTACCGGTCGATGAGGCGCGCGGATCGATGGTTCTGGACATCGGCGGCGGCACTTCCGAAGTGGCGATCATCTCATTGAACGGTATCGTTTACGCCAACTCCGTCAGAGTCGGCGGTGATCGCTTCGATGATGCGATCGTCAACTACGTTCGGCGCAACTATGGCACCCTGATTGGTGAAGCCACCGCTGAGCGGGTGAAACATGAAATCGGTTCCGCCTACCCCGGCAATGAAGTGAAAGAGATCGATGTCAAAGGACGCAATCTTGCAGAAGGCATTCCGCGCAGTTTCACCCTCAACAGCAATGAAATTCTCGAGGCTCTGCAGGAGCCCCTGTCCGGTATTGTCGGGGCAGTGAAGACCGCGCTGGAGCAGACACCGCCCGAACTCGGCGCCGACGTTGCCGAACGTGGCATCGTACTGACCGGTGGCGGCGCCCTGCTCAAGGATATCGACCGCCTGCTGCAGGAGGAGACTGGCCTGCCGGTGATTGTGGCGGAAGATCCACTGACCTGTGTCGCCCGCGGTGGCGGCCGGGCATTAGAGCTGATCGATGAACGGGGTGGTGAGTTTTTCATGGTTGACTAATGTCACCTCAGCTGCCCTGACGTGCCGTGAACTGTACGTCTGAGCGATTGCAGTAGACACATTACGGAGTCATTCAGCCATTAAACTGATCTTCACACAGGGTGCTTCGATTACCACAAGGCTGGTGGTGGCCGCCCTCATGTCTGTCTCATTGATGGTGCTGGACCATCGCTATAACCATCTGGAATCCCTAAGATCCGCACTCTCCGTGCTGCTCTACCCTGTCCAGTACCTGGCCAGCCTGCCGCTGCTACTGAGCGAATCCGCCAGTGACGCCATCATCAGCCGCAGCGAGCTGGAAGATCAGCGGGAAAGATTGCACCAGGAGAACCTGCAGTTACGTGCCAGGCTCCAGAAATTTGAGGCCCTGGAAGCGGAAAACATGCGCCTGAGAGGGCTGCTCGACTCCTCATTCAAAGTGGGGGATCGGGTTTTGATCGCTGAAATCATTGCGGTTGAGCAGGATCCATTCCGCCAGCAGGTCTTGATCAACAAAGGTAAAAACTCCGGTCTTTTCGAAGGCCAGCCTGTACTCGATGCCCATGCGGTGGTCGGCCAGGTCACCCACATCACACCATTCAATGCCAGCGTATTACTCATCACGGATGCCGCCCATGCGCTCCCCATCCAGGTCAATCGTAACGGTCTGCGTACCATTGCGCTGGGCACCGGCCTGATCAACCGGCTGGAGCTGCCTCACCTGCCGAACAACGCGGATATCCAGGTGGGCGATCTGTTGATCACCTCCGGGCTCGGCGGCGGCTTTCCACCGGGTTACCCGGTGGCGGAGGTCATCGAAGTGAGGCGCGAACCCGGTCAGCCATTCGCCTCGGTTATCGCCCAGACCACCGCACACCTGGACCGAATCCGGGAAGTTCTGCTGGTCTGGACCCTCGATCCTGACAGCACCATCGAATCACAACAACAGCGTGCATCCGCTGACGATCAGGAAGAGACTGCAGCGTCTCAGGAGGAACCATGATCAGTCAGCCTCAGAACCGTAGCTCAGTGATCTATCTCAGCCTGCTTGTCGGGTTTATTCTGACCATCATGCCGCTGCCCGAGTGGGCCAATACCTTTCGTCCCCAGTGGGTGGCGCTGATTCTGATCTACTGGTGCATGACCATGCCGGAGCGCATCGGGGTCGGGATGGGCTGGAGCACCGGATTCCTGCTCGATGTCCTGACCGGCACCCTGCTCGGCCAGCACGCCCTCGGCTTTTCCGTGGTTGCCTACCTGATGCTGAGGCTGCATCTGCGGGTTCGGGTGATACCTTTGCGGCAACAGGTATTCACCATTTTCATCCTGTTGCTGGTTGAACGGCTGCTTGCACTCTGGTCCACCGGTGCCGCCAACTACCCGACCCCATCCCTCTGGTACTGGGTAACCCCTGTGGTCAGCACCCTGCTGTGGCCCTGGATCTATATTATATTGCGGGACATCAGTCACCGCTTTCACGTCAGCTGATCCTGGAGAACGCCACCGGTGCCTCAATCCTCACTCAAGGACTATCTGCACGAGAGCCAGCTTTTCCTGGGAAGAGCAATCGTCTCCGGCACCCTGGTGATCCTGGCCCTGGTGGCGCTGGTCGGACGACTGTTTTTTCTGCAGGTGGAGAATCATGAACACTTCACTACCCTCTCCCAGGACAACCGGGTCAAGCTCGAACCGCTACCACCCACGCGGGGGCTGATCTTCGATCGCAACGGCGCCATACTGGCGCAGAACCTGCCGGCATACAGTCTGGAGATCATTCCGGAGAAGACCAGGAACTTAACAGAGACCATCGAGCAAATCGGCGAGATCATCTCCATTACCGAAGATGACATCCAACGCTTTCACCGTTTACGCAAACAGCGCCGACGTTTCGACAGCATCCCGATCCGAGTCCGCCTGCAGGAGGACGAAGTCGCGCGCATCGCGGTACACCGCCACCGATTTCCCGGTGTGGATGTCAAAGCGACCCTGCTCAGAGACTATCCCCAAGGCTTGCAGACCGCCCATCTGCTCGGTTACGTGGGGCGGATCAATGAGAAAGAGCTGCAGCTCATCGATACCTCCAACTACAGTGGCACCGATTTTATCGGTAAGAATGGCGTGGAGAAGAGCTACGAAAGTCTGCTGCACGGGGCTGTGGGTCTGCAGCAAGTTGAGGTGAATGCCAAAGGCCGGGTGCTGAGGGTATTGGAAAACCAACCACCACAACCGGGTAACGACCTGCAGCTTTTTCTCGACATGAGACTGCAATCCACCGCCCTGGAGGCGCTGGGTGAATACAATGGCGCGGTTGTGGCGATCGATATTGAGACCGGTGGTGTTCTGACCATGGTAAGCAAGCCGGGTTACAATCCCAATCTGTTTGTCGAAGGGATCAGCAGCAGAGACTACCGGGCGCTGGAGGAATCCCCTGACAACCCACTCTTCAACCGGGCCATCCGCGGTCAATATCCACCGGGATCGACAGTAAAGCCCTTCATCGGCCTTGCCGGCCTGGAATACGATGTGGTGGGGTTTTATCAGGAGACATACTGCCCCGGCTACTATCAACTACCCGGCAAGGACCATAAATACCGGGACTGGAAAAAGTGGGGACACGGCAAGGTCGATATGGCGAAAGGTATTATCGAGTCCTGCGATGTCTACTACTACGAACTGGCCAGAACACTGGGCATAGACCGTCTCTACGAGTTTCTTACCGGTTTCGGTTTCGGCATACCCTCCAGGGTCGACCTGGATGGGGAGCTGTCCGGCCTGATGCCGAGCCGGGAGTGGAAACAGAGTAAGCGGCGGGAACCCTGGTACCCGGGTGAGACCCTGATTGTCGGCATTGGCCAGGGCTATTTCCTGGCAACTCCACTACAGCTGGCCTCAGCAACCGCCACCCTGGCCAATCGGGGTCACCGGATTCGTCCCCGGGTGGTGGCCACCATCGAAGGTCCGGATGGGGAGAAAAGAGACAGCCCGCTGATCGAGGATGTACTCCATCAGCTCGACCCGGAACACTGGAATCAAGTGATCGACGCCATGACCCAGGTGGTCGAGGGGCAACGGGGAACAGCCAGATCGATCTATACCAGCAACTACCGGATTGCCGGCAAAACCGGAACCGCCCAGGTATTTAGTATCAAACAGGATGAGGAGTATGATGAAGAGACTGTGGCCAAGCGAAAGCGCGACCATGCGCTGTTTGTCGCCTTCGCCCCGGTGGAGAATCCGCAAATCGCCATTGCGGTGGTGGTTGAAAACGGCGGGCACGGTGGCTCGGTAGCCGCCCCGATCGCTCGTAAGGTCATGGATCGTTATCTGGTCGACACACCTCAGGCTAACTAGTGTCGTGTCCTATACAAATCATACATTTAGACGAGGCATACCATAAGTTGGTGTTTAAATCCCTTACCTCGCCCTGCGGGAAGCCACACAAGCCACAATTGCGACGTTGCACCCCTTGGAAAGGGAACAGCCATTCCCTGCGGGCTGCGTCTTGCACTCGCGGCTTGAGTGGCTTTCTAATTGCACGATTTATATAGGACACGACACTCGTGGCAAAACCCCATATCACATTTCACGAGTCACAGCCGGCCAAGGCCCAGGGCCTGCTTGCCTGGCTGCATATCGATCTGCCGCTGATGATCGCACTGCTGTTACTGGTCGGTATCGGTCTGGCGATCCTTTTCAGTGCCGGCGACAAGGAGATGGTGCTGCTGCATAAACAGTTGATCCGACTCGGTTTCGGTTTTGCAGTGATGGTGGTATTGGCACAGATCCACCCAGATAATTTTCGCCGCTGGTCTCCCTGGCTGTATGGCTTGGGAATCCTCTTTCTGGTACTGGTGATTCTGTTCGGCGAACTGGGCAAAGGGGCCCAACGGTGGCTCGATTTGGGGTTCGTTCGCTTCCAGCCATCAGAGATGTTCAAGTTGACCCTGCCGATGCTGATCGCCTGGTATCTGGCGGAACAGCGACTCCCCCCCTCCCCTTCAAGGTTGATCGCTGCTGCCCTGTTCACCGTGCTGCCGGTGATATTGATCGCCAAGCAACCTGACCTGGGCACCGCACTGCTGGTCGGCTCAGGCGGTGCTTTTGCCCTCTTTCTTGCCGGTATAAGCTGGCGCCTGATTGCTGTCGGCGGGATCCTGATGGCTGCCATGGGGCCGGTGACCTGGTATCTGATGCACGACTACCAGCGCCAACGGGTACTGACCTTTCTCAATCCCGAGAGTGATCCGTTAGGCACCGGTTACCACATCATACAGTCGAAAATCGCCATCGGATCCGGAGGCATCAGCGGCAAAGGCTGGCTCAACGGCACCCAGTCACACCTCGAATTTCTCCCGGAACGACATACCGATTTCATCTTCGCCGTGATCTCGGAAGAGTTCGGCTTGGTGGGTGTGGTTGCACTGTTGATGCTCTACCTGTTCATCATTCTGCGCGGTCTCTATATCGCATCCCAAGCCCAGGATACCTTTGGCCGTATCCTGGCCGGTGCACTCTCCCTGATTTTTTTCGTCTACCTTTTTGTGAATGCGGGCATGGTTACCGGTTTACTGCCCGTTGTCGGTGTACCCTTACCCTTGATCAGCTACGGCGGAACTTCCCTGGTGACCATTCTGGCGAGCTTCGGTATCCTGATGTCCATACAGACCCATAAAAAACTGCTACCCACTTAAAGAATATGAAGCGAATAACGACACAAATCACGCTCTTTCTGCTCATCAGCCTGTCAAATCTGGCCTGCGCCCACACACCTCAGATGAAGGCGGAGTTCAGAGCCTTCGCCGATGAGATGGCAAACAAGCACGGTTTCCAGGCAGCCGAGGTTGATCAACTGCTGCTGAAGACCCGCTTCAGGGACGATATCATCGCCGCCATCACTCGACCGGCAGAGTCAAAAGCCTGGTATCAGTACCGCCCGATCTTTCTCAAGCCCGACCGGGTTGCCGGCGGCATCGACTTCTGGCATGAAAACGCCGCGCTGCTGGAGCAGGCCTATCAGACCTACGGTGTCCCCCCTGAGATCATTGTCGCGATCATCGGGGTGGAGACCCGGTATGGCCGGCATACCGGCAAATATAAGGTAGTCGACTCACTCACCACGCTGGCGTTCGGCTATCCGAAACGGGCCAAGTTCTTCCGCAAGGAGCTGGAACAGTTCTTACTGTTGAGCCGGGAAGAACGGGTCGACCCCTACACAGCCCTGGGCTCCTATGCTGGCGCCATGGGCAAACCCCAATTCATCTCCAGCAGCTACCGCCGCTACGCCGTGGATGGCAATGCGGACAACAAACGGGACCTGTGGAACAGTAACGCCGACATCATTGCCAGTGTGGCCAACTACTTCAAGGTTCACGGCTGGCAGAAGGATCAGCCGATCACCAGACAGGTGCAGGGCAGTGGAGATCTGCAGAAGTTTGTGGAGGCCGGCATGAAACCGAGCATCAAGGTGTCAGAGCTGATTGCTGCCGGGGTGAAACCCCTGGATCAGCTGCCGCTCGATGCTGAGGCTCAGACCAGCCTGATCAAGCTGGAGGCGGGAAACCATCAGCAGTATTGGCTGGGGCTGGATAACTTCTATGTCATCACCCGTTACAACCACAGCAATCTCTACGCCATGGCCGTCTATCAATTGAGCCAGGAGATTCTCGCGGCGAAACAGGCCAGCCGCCGGTAATCGACGATGATCAGCCCGAGTCAGCCGGTTCTCACACTCTACCGTATATTGCTTTGTCTCGGCTTGGTGATCCTGGCCGGCTGCAGCAGCTCACCAGGCAGCCGCACCAGCCAATCCGATGGGGTGAGCCCTTACCATCCGCCACCAGCCGACATAGCGGCAATTCCCGACGCCACCCCCAGAGATGAACCAAAGAGCAAGTACGGTAACCCAAACAGCTACGTGGTATTCGGTAAACGCTACTACACGCTGTCAAACAGCCAGGACTACAACGCCCGCGGGATAGCCTCCTGGTATGGCAGCAAGTTTCACGGCCAGCGCACCAGCAGTGGTGAGCCCTACGACATGTACGCCATGACGGCAGCCCACAAGAGCCTGCCTCTGCCGAGCTATGTGCGGGTCACCAACCTGAGGAACAACCGCAGCGTGGTGGTCAAAGTCAACGATCGGGGTCCGTTCCATGACAATCGGCTGATCGATCTCTCCTACACCGCCGCCTGGAAACTGGGCATCATCGGTGAAGGGACCGGGTTGGTGGAGGTCACCGCACTGCAAGCGGATTCCACCGAACCGGCGCCAACCAGCGTCGTGGTCACGCCAGCTCGTCTGAAGACACAGAGACTGCCCGAGCTTTTTCTTCAGGTCGGGGCCTTCGGTGATTCACAAAATGCACAGCGATTGAAACAACGGCTGGAGGAACAATTGAAGACCAGTGTACTCATACAGGGAGACAACGCCGTTGCGAAACGGGTCTACCGGGTCCAGGTAGGGCCGATCGCAAGTGTCGAGCTGGCGGATCACCTTAGCCAGAGGCTCAGTCAGCTGGGTATCGAAAATCCCCATGTTGTGATTCGTTAATCGCTTGCTCTAACAAATCCTAAAAAAGCCGGAAAACTCTCCTGTGTGGCACCTGCCGAGATCTGATCTCAGCTGACATCTGAACAGATCCAACAATAGGCAACTCAATCCAAGTTCAATACAATAGACTGTAATTATCGACAGAATTATCCATACCCATGTATCAACCCAAACGAATCTACAATCTCATTGCAAGCGGCCTGTTGGCGCTCTTCACCCTATCCGTAAATGCCGCTGTACCCTTACCGGCACCTCCGGAGGTCTCAGCCACCGGCTATCTGCTGGTCGATTTCCACAGTGGCAAGGTACTCGCTGAACGGGATGCGGACAAACGCCTGGAACCCGCCAGTCTGACAAAAATCATGACGGCCTACACCGTGTTTCGTGAGCTGCAGCAGGGCAACATCACCCTGGAAGACCAGGTGCTGGTCAGTGAGAAGGCCTGGCGGACTCCCGGCTCCCGGATGTTTATCGAGGTCGGCAAGAAGGTCAAACTGCTTGATCTGATCAAAGGCATGATCATCCAGTCGGGTAACGACGCCTGTGTCGCCCTGGCCGAGCACATTGCCGGCAGTGAAGGGACCTTCGCCGAATTGATGAACACCCATGCGACTCGTCTCGGCATGACCCACACCAACTTCGTCAACTCCACCGGCCTGCCCCATGAAAACCACTACACGACCCCGGCGGATATCGCCAAAGTGGCGATTGCGACGATTGGCGAGTTCCCGGAATACTATCCCTGGTACAAAGAGAAATCCTTTCTTTTTAACGATATAGAACAACACAATCGTAACAAACTGCTGTGGCGCGACAACAGTGTGGACGGTATGAAAACCGGCCACACCGAAGGTGCCGGTTACTGTCTGGTGGCCTCCGCCCTGAAGGAGAACATGCGTCTGGTTTCTGTGGTGATGGGCACCAAAGGCGAAGAGGCCAGAGCCCAGGCGAGCCAGAGCCTGTTGAACTACGGTTTCCGTTTCTTTGAAACCCATCAGCTGTATGCCGCGGGTGAAACCCTCAATCGGGTTAGAATCTGGAAAGGAGAGCGAGAGAAGCTCCCGCTGGGACTGAGTGAAGACCTGAGTGTGACCATACCCCGCCACCAATACAAAAACCTTGATGCCAGCCTGGAGATCGATCCAAAAATCATGGCCCCGGTTGCCGAAGGCCAACCCCTCGGCAAGGTGAGCGTGACGCTGAATGGTGAACCGGTCAGCTCTGCCACACTGGTCTCTTTGAAGGGTATCGCTGAAGGCAATCTATGGCAGCAGATCAAAGACAGCGCCCTACTTTGGCTGGAGTGAGACTGTGGAAGAAGAAGAGACACTGCTTAAGTTTCCCTGTGACTTCCCGATCAAGGTAATGGGAAAGGCGGAGCCAGGATTCGAGGCGATGGTGGTTGAACTGATCAGTCGGCATGCACCGGGCATCACCGAAACCGCCGTCAACAGCCGTAGCAGCAAAGGCGGTAAGTGGATCTCGGTTACCGTGACTCTGCGTGCCGAGAGCAAGGCGCAGCTGGATGCCATCTATCTCGACCTCAGTGCCCATAAAAAAGTGGTCATGGCGCTCTGAACCGTGCCCGTACTGGAGGTAAAAGAGCTGGGCCTGCAGCCCTATGGCGACAGCTGGCGCGCCATGCAGGCGTTCACCGACAAGCGCACCCCCAACACAGCTGACCAGCTTTGGCTGCTACAGCATCCAGCGGTCTTCACCCTGGGGCAGGCGGGGAAACCGGAACACATCCTGAATCCAGGCGACATCCCGATCGTCAACAGCGACCGGGGCGGCCAGGTCACCTACCATGGCCCGGGACAGCTGATTGCCTACACAATGATCGACCTGCGCAGAGCCCGCTTGGGCGTCAGAGGCCTGGTAACCCACCTGGAGTCCGCTGTGATCGGGCTGCTGGCAAAATATGCGATCCAAGCCAACGCCAGCAAGGATGCCCCTGGGGTCTATATCGACGGCGCCAAGGTCGCCTCCCTCGGTCTTCGGGTTCGTAAGGGCTGCAGCTATCACGGCCTCAGTCTGAATATCGACATGGATCTGGAGCCATTCACCCGGATCAACCCTTGTGGCTATCCCGGATTGGCGGTCACACAACTCACTGAGCTCGGGGTAAAATCCGATTTACCCAGTCTGGGCCGGGAATTGGCCCAACAATTGGCTGAAGGTTTAGGCTACACTCTCAGCTTCACAGATCCGCAAGCAGACAAACCAGATGAGTAGCAACAAAGACCTCCTGCCACCTTCACGAACCAGACCTGAGAGCCATCAGCGGGGCAAGTCCAAACTTTCCCGCATCCCGGTGAAGGTGGAATCGGACCAGACCCCCTTGAGAAAACCCAAATGGATCCGTGCCAAGGCCCCATTGGGCAAAGAGGTCAGTCGTATCCGGCGCATCTTGCGCGACAAGGGTTTGAGCTCGGTGTGTGAAGAGGCCGCCTGCCCGAATCTCGGCGAGTGTTTTCAACACGGCACGGCCACTTTCATGATCATGGGAGATATCTGCACCCGGCGCTGCCCCTTCTGCGATGTTGCCCACGGCAAACCTCAGCCTCTGGATCCCCAGGAGCCGAAACATCTGGCTGATGCGATCGCCTCGATGGCACTAAAATATGTGGTGATCACCTCAGTGGATCGTGACGACCTGCGGGATGGTGGCGGCAACCACTTTGCCCAATGCGTAGCCGCGATCCGACAGAAGATGCCAAAAACCAGCGTCGAGCTGCTGGTTCCCGATTTCCGTGGTCGAGTTGAGCAGGCGCTGAAGCCCCTCATGGATTTCCCGCCGGATGTCTTCAACCACAATCTTGAAACTGTCCCAAGACTCTATCGCCAGGCACGACCAGGTGCCGACTATCAGGGTTCGCTGGAGTTGCTCAAAAGATTCAAACAGCAGCAACCCGGAGTGCCGACCAAATCAGGCCTGATGCTGGGACTGGGTGAACGCAAGGAGGAGATTCTGGCCGTCATGCAGGACCTGCGTGATCACCATTGCGAAATGTTGACCCTTGGGCAGTACCTGCAGCCCAGCCATGACCATCTGCCAGTGGACCGATTCGTCACCCCTGAAGAGTTCGACGATCTGGCCAAACAGGCTGAGAAGATGGGATTTACCAGTGTTGCCAGCGGGCCGATGGTAAGATCCTCATACCATGCCGACCTACAGGCCAATCCATTACTGGAATCCGAACTCCGCAACTGACCCGGTAGATCGCAAATGGATGGCATTGATACACAACTGATTGGAAATCTGATTCTCCCCCCTTCCGGCACCCTGCTGCTGGGACTACTCGGGCTGCTCCTGTGGTGGTCGGCCTTTGGCAGGAAACTGGTTGTTTTTGCACTACTATTGCAGCTTCTGTTGAGTCTGCCGATTACCGCTGAACTGCTGTTCAGCCATCTGCAGCAATACCCTCACCTGAACAGGCAGCAACTCTCTGAAAGCCAGGCTTCGGCGATCGTGGTTCTGGGTGCCGGACGCTATCGGGAGGCTCCGGAATACGCCTCGGACAGTGCCAGCATGCGCCACTTGAGCCGACTGCGATATGCCGCCAGAATCGCACGCCAAACCGGCTTGCCGGTGATACCCAGTGGCGGTAAACCGGATGGAACTGGGATTGCGGAAGCGGTGATTGCCGAACAGGTGTTAAACCGGGATTTCGGCATCTCTGTCCAGCACCTGGACAAACGCAGTAAAAACACCTGGGAGAATGCCCGCTATGTGGCCAGACTGCTCGACGGGCTGGAGATAGAGAGCGTGATCCTGGTCACCGATGCAGCCCACATGGCCAGAGCAACTTACGCCTTTCAGCGTCACGGGGTCGATGCCATCGCGGCCCCGACCAATTTTGAATACCATGAGAGTGCCAAGCGACCACTGCACCAACGGCTCATCCCCAGCGCCGCTGCGGCGATGAACATCTCCTATGGGCTGCATGAGTTACTTGGCCGTTTTTGGTACTCCCTGAAATAGTCCCAGGGAATTCTGCGATCACTGATCATCCAGGTGGGCAGTATAGCGCTCCATCAGATAACAGAGGCAATCCTGCTCGATCACCTCCAGATTTTTGGTCAGCATCGAAGGCATAACCGATCGATTGAGACAGAGCTGTCCATCATCGATCTGAAAATAGTCCCTGGCCACTTCTGCCCCCTGCTCATCCCTGACATCCAGTGCTTCAATACCCCGACCATTGACCCAACCGAACAGGGTCCCGGCGGGCAGCTCGCGAAAGTTCATATGATCCAGATCGGGATCAAACACCAGTTCACTCTCACCCGGGGCGAATCCGAATCGGGTATTGCCGGCCACCTTGACCTGCGCCACGGTATGGAACAGATCGATATCCTGATGGGCTACCGGGTGCTGAGGATGGTCTGCCAGATGCAGGCAGGCTTCGAGATACTCCAGGGCATGCTCCACCCCATGGGCACTGCCCACCTTACCGCACTCCAGCGTCACCGACGGGCAGAGTTCAGCAAACGCCATCGACTGCACCCCCTTGGGCCTGAGGAAATAGACCACGGTACGGGAGAACAGCAGCGCCAGATGGAGAAACGCACTGTCCAGTTTGTTGACGCAGGCGTAGTGCGGGTTCAGACCGGTATTGTTATGCACATCGACGCTGGCAAACGGCTTTCGCTCGCGCATCAACTCGACCACCTGGGCCATCATCCGTCCCTCTGCGGATTCCGCAGCCTGGCAACCTGGCCAGACCCGGTTGTAGTCGAGCTGTCCGGGTAACAGCCGCTTATGTTCTGCCGCTGCAGCGACGTTACCGATAAACAGACTCAAGGAACGGGGCAGCTCCTTACCCCCCTGATAACGCTTCAGAAGCAGGCGAATCGCCTCCCATCCCACATGCTCATTACCATGCATCAACACAGAAACGAACAGCGGCTGAGGTTTACGACCCGGAAGGTGTATCAAGCTGGGCCCTGGCAATTGACCGATCAGCTGATCGGCTTCCCGCGTGAGCAGTCTGTCAGGAATATGATCGTATTGGGTTAACATGATTTCCACAGCACCGATAACATTTAAACACTCCACTCATGAACCGGTTTACCACTCTCCTGCCGTTCCAGGTAAGCCAGGGTCAAACCCTGCATATCCAAACCATAGTTGGCTACCCACTGCTTTTGCCAGCCAGCCCCGTTGATCCCCCGCCTAACCCGCGCCTCGACGATACCCAGCCAGTGCTCCACCGACATCGGATCGATATTCAGTGATCGCAATCCTGTTTCGGCGACCGGCAACAACTGCTGCGTAATCAACTGATCAGCCGGAATACTCTGCCATCCAAACCAATAGAGCTGCGACTGCAAACCGAACCTCGCTGCTTGATAGAAGTTACTTCGCGCTCTGATAAATCCCATCTCCCGCTCGGGCTGCTGATACTGCTCTGCCAGACCGGTAACCAGACCGAAATAGAAAGCCGCATTGGCAATCATGTCGGGTAGACTTGGACCCGCCGGTACGACCCGGTGTTCAATGCGCAGATGGGGTTGCTGCTGTTCGTTGAAGCCGATCAGAGGGCGGTTCCAGCGCCAGATGGTGCCATTGTGCAGGCGCAGATGGGCCAACCGCTCCACCGGTTCGTCCATCAGTCTGGGCAGTAATACCGGGTAGCGCTGTAGATTGGCGCTGAAATTCTCCATCATCGATTGATAGAGATAGCGAATGCCGAAGCTGACTCGTTTGGTCAAATCAGAAGCGCCCACCGAAATGGATTGCTCGAACAGTGGAATCCTGGTCTCGTCCCATAGGCTTTTGCCAAACAGATAGGGTGAGTTTGCGCTCAAGGCAACCATCGGCGCCGATACGATTTTTGACAGATTGTAGAGTTTTGCCGCCTGGTTCGCCGCCACCTGCAGATGGATCTGAAAAGAGGTTGCGGCTGATTCCAGCATCACATCATCATGGCAGAGATCAAGCGTCTCCCGCCCATCGATATGCAACTCCACCGGCTGTCCCCGGCGTAACTTGAAAACCTGATCGTTGAGCGCCCGATAGCGGTTCAGCGGGGACATATTTTCAAGACTGAGGTCCGCTTGTCGCAGACTGGGCAGAATACCCACCATACCCATTCTTGCCGAGAGAGTTTCGGCCTGTCCGTTGCATTCACGCCAAATACTCTGCAACTCCCCAAACATCCGGTCGAGTGCATCGGCCTGCAGCTGACGAGGGGTGGTATTGATCTCTACATTGAAGGTTGCCAGTTCGGGCACGACGAACTGATCATCCAGACCGGCCAGCAATTGTTGATTAAGCGGCGCAGGCTCACCGGCCTGATTGAGGATGCAGGCCTCCAACTCCAATCCACCCAGATCTCCGTGACTGTCGAAAACCCCCTCTTTGAACCAGCTTTCCAGCAGCCTGGTTTCCACAACCAACCGTCGCTGAAATTCAGCAATATCCGCTTCAGTAAAATTACTTGAGGTAATCTCCTGGCCCATGCCGTGCCTATTTCAAATTAGATACTGTTACTGAATGAGTTGAGTTTCTGTTCAAGCTTTTCAAGTCGTTGCGGGGTTCCCACATCGGTCCACTCCCCCACATGGCGTTCGCCGGATACTTTACCCAAGCTAATCGCCTGGCGAATCAGTGGTGCCAATGGAAACGACCCGGCGCGACAACTACTAAACAGTTGAGGATCATAAATACCAATCCCACTGAACGTTAATTTCTCTCCAGAGCGGTCGGAAAGACGTTCACCCTGCAGATAAAAATCACCTTGCGGGTGATGCGCTGGATTGGGCACCAACACCAAATGGGCCAGATCCTCTGGAGACAGATTGAGTTCCGCAAGATCCACATCACACCAGATATCCCCATTGATCACCAGGAATGGCGCATCCCCCAACAGGGGTAAAGCATTAAAGATACCACCACCCGTCTCAAGTGCCTGACCTTCAGCCGAATAGTTGATAGCAACCCCCCATTGATCCCCCCGGCCCAACCGCTGTTCTAACATCTCTCCCAGATGGGCATGATTGATGACAATTTCCCGATAGCCGGCTTTCGCCAGCCTTTCGATATGGTGAACGATGAGTGGCTTGCCTGCGACAGGAAGCAATGGTTTCGGAATAGCGTCGGTAAGCGGCCGCATCCGCTCTCCACGCCCTGCGGCCAGAATCATGGCTTTCATTGTTTGGTTGAATCAGTGTGGAAAGTTCAACTGTAACCGACTGCCCGCAGCTTAGCCACACCCTCTATGAAGTATAGTCGAGCCAATACGCTGACAGATGATCGAAGAGAAAAGGACGACCGCAAATAAACGCTAACAAAGCAAATACCGTTTTCCGGGCAATCTACAAACACGAAGCATCGTGTCCAGCCAAACCCTAGGGAAAATTTATTGCACTGGTATCGTGCTTCATTCAGAAGTCAGGCTTCAGCATCAAGTCCGCAACAATCATTTGCGGACTTTTCTAATCTTAAAAAGCGGTCTGTTCAGGTCGATATCAACCCTTCATGGCATCGAAGAACTCATCATTGGTCTTACTGACCTTGAGTTTGTCGAACAGAAACTCCATGGCTGCCAGCTCATCCATGGGGTGGAGGATTTTACGCAGGATCCACATCTTCTGCAGCTCATCCGGTTTCATCAGCAGCTCTTCACGACGGGTGCCTGAGCGGTTGATATTGATGGCCGGGAAGATACGTTTCTCGGCAATCCGACGGTCCAGGTGTACTTCCATGTTACCGGTACCTTTGAACTCCTCGTAGATCACATCGTCCATACGGGAGCCGGTATCCACCAGTGCGGTGGCCAGGATGGTCAGTGAACCGCCCTCCTCGACGTTTCGTGCCGCACCGAAAAAGCGCTTTGGCCGATGCAGGGCATTGGCATCCACACCACCGGTCAACACCTTACCCGAAGAGGGTACAACCGTGTTGTAGGCGCGGGCCAGTCGGGTGATGGAGTCGAGCAGAATCACCACATCACGTTTGTGTTCGACCAAACGCTTGGCCTTTTCGATTACCATCTCGGCAACCTGTACGTGACGGGTGGCCGGTTCATCGAAAGTACTCGATATCACCTCTCCACGTACCGAACGGGCCATCTCCGTGACCTCCTCAGGTCGCTCATCGATCAGCAGTACCATCACATAGCACTCAGGATGGTTGTTGGTGATCGATTGGGCAATGTTCTGCAGCATCATCGTTTTACCCGCTTTCGGCGGAGACACGATCAAACCACGCTGGCCTTTCCCAATTGGTGCACAGAGGTCAATGGTACGGGCGGTGATATCCTCGGTACTGCCGTTACCGATCTCCAGATGAAAACGTTGATTGGCAAACAGTGGCGTGAAGTTCTCAAACAGGATTTTGCTTTTGGCATTCTCCGGTTTGTCATAGTTGATCTTGTCCACCTTAAGCAAGGCAAAATAGCGTTCGCCATCCTTGGGAGGCCTGATTTTACCGGAGATGGTGTCGCCGGTACGTAGACTGAAACGACGAATTTGGCTCGGAGAGACATAGATATCATCCGGTCCGGCCAGGTAGGAACTGTCAGCCGAGCGGAGAAAACCGAAACCATCCTGCAGAATCTCCAACACGCCATCACCGAAAATACTTTCACCTTTTTTCGCATGCGCTTTGAGAATGGCAAAGATCAGATCCTGTTTTCTTGTCCTCGCCATACCTTCAATTTTCATGGTGGTGGCAAGTTCAGCCAGTTCCGGCACAGGCATTTTCTTTAATTCGGTAAGGTTCATAGTGATTCAGAAGTGTGTTGGTTGATGAGAAATTGGTTTGGAAGGAAATCGGCCCGTAATGGGTTGGTTGATCTCTAGCTTTTGATTTCGTTTTCGGTTATCGGATCAGGCCTGAACGGAGCGAGGAGTCTACGAGGTCGGATGTTGGCAGACAGTGGTGAAACGTCCTGCACCTGATTACTGTTATAGATTACTATCGATAAATGCCACAAGTTGCGATTTTGAGACGGCGCCAACCTTGGTTGCCTCGACTTCACCGTTCTTGAACAACATCAGGGTCGGTATGCCGCGAATGCCGTATTTCGGTGGTGTATTTGGATTTTCGTCAATATTCAATTTTGCCACTTTCAACTTATCGCCATACTCTTTGGCAATTTCGTCCAGTACAGGCGCAATCATTTTACAGGGCCCACACCATTCGGCCCAGTAATCAATCAGCACCGGCTGACTTGATTGAAGTACGTCAGATTCAAAAGAATCATCTGTTATATGAACAATCTGCTCACTCATCGATTGAGGATCTCCAATTGAATGATTGGGGATGTGTTGAGCGGAGTCGGTCCGCTACTATTCTTCATGCCAAGCATCCAGTAATACACCGCGTGACAAGTAACAGTATCGAGGGGGAATGACTGGATAGGATTGAATATTGAATCTTAAAACAGAGATTATTTCAAGGCCTATTCTAATCCAATCCACCAAAAATTGTCATAAATCAAATTATAGGGTACTCGATTCCGCAATATGTCCTGCCAGCAGTGACTCAATCTGGCAGAGTCGAGCTACTGAGTGGATTGTCTCAGGCACCTGTGTGAAGACAACCCTGGCATCCCGTTCTGCAGCCCTGGCCAGCCACTCAAGCATCAGTGCGAGCCCGGCACTGTCGGCCTTCTCCACCCGCATTAGATCGATCTCCACATCGGGCAAGTTGGCAAACTGGGATTCTGACTGCAAGAGCAGCGACCTGGCATGACTGAAGGTCATCTCACCATGCAGCTGGAAATGGAAGGCCCCCACACGCTCCAGTTTTGCTTCGCTCACGCTATCAGGGCTCATCAGACATGGCGTTCTCTTCAGCTTTACTGAACAGAAACTGCCCCACGATCTCTTCCAGCACCAATGCCGACTGAGTCATCATCAATTCACTGTCCTGCTCCAGACTCTCCAGACTGCCCCCTGGATCCAAGCCAACATACTGCTCACCCAGCAGGCCCGAGGTGTAGATCTTGGCGATACTATCATCGGGGATCTGGTTGAATTCAGGATCGATAGCGAGAGTGACCACGGCTTCAAAGCTGCCCTGATCGTAACTGATGCCGACCACACGACCAACTCTCACACCGGCCATGGAGACCGGCGAGCGCACTTTCAGTCCACCAATATTATCGAAGCGGGCGGTTATCGTATAACCCTCATCGGATGAGATACTGGCAAGATTACTGACCTGCATTGCCAGGAAAAAGAGCGCTACAAGGCCCAGTGCCATGAAGAAGCCGACGGTAATCTCCAACTGTCTTGTCTGCATGATTAGCCTCCAAACATTAATGCGGTCAGTACGAAATCAAGCACCAGCACCGCGAGTGCCGAGTGAACCACCGTCTGTGTCGTCGACTGACTGACACCCGCCGATGTGGGGATCGTATCATATCCCTGAAAAAGGGCTATCCAGGCACAGACGAAACCGAACACAAAGCTCTTGATCACACCATTGAGCACATCTTCGCTCCAGTCGATCTTGGCCTGCATCTGACTCCAAAATGCACCATCATCCACCCCAAGTAATCCCACACTGACAAAATAACCACCGATCACACCAATCGCGCTGAACATGGCGGCCAGCAGGGGCATGGAGATGAACCCGGCATAGAATCTGGGGGAGAGAATACGACGAATCGGGTCGACAGCCATCATCTCCAGACCTGAAAGCTGCTCGGTTGCCTTCATCAGGCCGATCTCCGCGGTCAGCGCTGAACCGGCACGCCCGGCAAACAGCAACGCGGTAACCACCGGACCCAATTCGCGTACCAGCGAGGCGGCCACCATCACCCCCAGGCTATCCTCGGCACCAAACTGGGAGAGCACATAGTATCCCTGCAGACCGAGCACCATGCCGACGAACAATCCGGAGACCACAATAATTGTGGTGGTGCGCACACCGATACTATAGATCTGAGCGGCCAGCAGATTCAGCCGAGGCAACAGGCTGGTGAGACCCAACAGAATCTGTAACAGCAACAGGTGGCCTCGGCCCAATCGCTCCAGCGCACTCAAGCCGACTCGACCGAATCTGGCGAACAGATCCAACACTATTTTGCCCCCCGCATACTCAGCAGGTCGTCAGACAAGGCTGGCGCCTGATAGTGGAAGCCTACCGGACCATCGGGCAGCCCCCCCATGAACTGCTTGACCGCCGGCGAATTGGAGCCCATCAAGTCATCCGGTGCACCTGACTCGATCACCTTGCCAGCGGAGATCACGTAGATCAGATCGGAGATACCTGCGGTCTCCTCAACATCATGAGAAACCAGGATACTGGTCAGACCGACTGCATCGTTGAGACGCCTCACCAGTTGCGCCAGCACCCCCATGGAGATTGGATCCTGACCGGTGAACGGCTCATCGTACATCACCATCATGGGATCCAGGGCAATCGCACGGGAGAGCGCGACCCGCCTGGCCATACCACCAGAAAGCTCTGAGGGCATCAGCTCTCTGGCGCCCCGCAGACCAACCGCTTCGAGCTTCATCAATACCAGACGACGGATCATCGACTCCGGCAGATTGGTGTGCTCCCGCAGCGGGTAAGCCACATTGTCATAGACCGAGAGATCGGTCAGTAGGGCGCCGCTCTGAAACAGCATGCCCATCCGCATCCGCAGTTGATAGAGCGCCTTACGGGAGAGCTTATGCACATCCTGACCATCAACCTCGATGCTGCCCCGGGTCGGGCGCAATTGGCCGCCGATCAACTTCAACAAGGTAGTCTTTCCGGTACCACTGGGCCCCATGATGGCCGTCACCCTGCCGCGGGGGATATCGATATTGACACCTTGGAATATCGGGCGATCTCCATGGTAAAAGTGGAGATCTCTGATTTTTACGAGCGGTGGTGAGTTATTCACTGTGTGTGGTTCTAGAGCATCATGCTCGGCAGCAAGAATGGATGAACTGCATTGTGTCTTTGCCGTGGTTAGGCGTCAAGGGATTGATTCAAGATTAGCTCAAGATATCAAAGTAGTATTCGAATCGTTATTAAAACCAAATCCACAAAAAAACCCTGTCTGAACCCAGACAGGGTTTTTACATTGCAGAATAGCAGTCAGCTGTTAATCGTTTACAATCACAAATCCACTGGTCGTGGTGCCACCAGGTGTGGTCACTCTAATTGTCAGGATGCCTGTCTCATCACCTGGGTTTCTATTTACAGTCGGAGTGAGCGCCACCCGATAGTCAACCACACCGGCTTGAGAGGCCAATCGGGCATTCGCATTCGTACTCGGCACAATAAAACTGCCTCCAGTCTCGATGCTACCGTTGGTAGTCGTAAAGTTAACTGTTGTACCAGCCGGCATGACCTGTCCGGTGACTGCACCCCTAACAGTAAAGGTGTATGTTGAAATTCCTGCTGGCAGGTCAATCGCCAGAAAACCGGAAGCCACATCAACATCTGCACCATCCAATAGAATTACAGGAAAGGATTCAGACATCACCAGTACCAGGCTATCCCGAACATTGATGTTCTTCTCGGCACTGCATGAGACGACAGAGACCGGGGTTACGCCGAAACAGACACCAGGATCATCCCCGGAAGCAACTGCGGATTGCGCTTCAGCAACAGCAGCGGCATCACAACAGAGCGCGCCATTGTAGTCAGGATCCACACCAACATCGTCATAGGTATTGTTGTTATTAAAATCCACAAACTCTTCCGCTACGGGATCACGAACACCATCTTCATTGTCATCACGGAATGCCTCAGGAATATCGGCAAAGGGGGTATCACCCGAGTCCAATACACCATTACCATTGGCATCAACAAATGACTCTTCACCCAGCATGGTCGCAAGAATCGTTACCCGTCCCATTCCACCAGGCAGCAGATCTTCCCAGGGCCTGGGATTGGAACTCGTCCAGACCACGCTACAGGAACCATCATCAATCTGGCATTGTGACTGTATCTGGCCACCCTCAGTGGTGAAATAGACAGCCGTACCATCCGGTACAGGGTTGTTGAAATGGTCCGAAGCATGCACTGTGACCTCAACTTCGGTGCCATCGAGATTCAGTCCTTCACAGTTCAGAATTTCTGCGCTCAGCGAGATACTGTTCTGATCTGAAACACCAGTGGATATGACCAGACCGTCAGACTGAGTTGAGATCAATGGATTGGATTCCAACGCGGCTGTCACCCGGACGGTAGTCGGTACTGTGCCCGATTTAACATCCGTTCTGACGATTCCATCGATATCACTGGTCGCTTTGATCGAACCCGCTGGTATTGCAACCCCGCCGATATCCGTATTCAAAGAGAAGTTGACCACCTGCTGGGAAACCGGATTGCCGTTGGTATCCAGCACCTGGAACGAAACCTTGGAGACCTCGGTCAAACCTACGCCGCGGAGACCAATAACAGACGGTTCTGCCGAAACAAATTGCATGGAACCGATCTCTGCCGGTTGAATACTGACTGTTCCTGTTGCGGTAGTTGTATTTCCGTTCACTGTTGTGGTTGCACGAATCGTGTCTGAGCCGGAACAGCCCTGAGCCACATAAGTTGCTGTGACAACACCATCTGCAGTGCTTACGGATGAATCTATAGTAGCCAACCCGGATGCCAGACAGTCGGTAGTGAAGGTAACTGTCGCGCTATCCTGATAAAGATTACCCTCCACATCAGCCAAGGTTGCCCTGACAGAAGTCTGCCCACCGGCAGAGAGAGAGGTAACCGCAATATTCAGCTCACCAATTTCGAAAGAGGATCCTGAACCATTACCAAGAAATATGGCCGCCCCGCTGGTCCCTGCATCATCGATGGTGTCACCGGTCCCGGTTGTACCACCACTGCTATCCCACGGGGTCTCTGCATCACCACCACCACAGGCGACGAGCACTAACATAAGAATAAAAGGGGTAGCTAAACGGGCTAAACCTGACATGGCAAACTCCAAAATCCCATACGAAACAGTCCATTAAGTGAGGAAACTTAGACTAATTTCTTAATAGTATACAATCACTCGGCTAATGCAAGGGATTATAAGCAATGAAATGGCTATTTTTTCGCCCCAATACCGACCCGCGTCACGCTTTAGCATTAGTAGCGGCAAGCCACTCTACACCACTCAATCCTCAACTTCTACTGAGTAGCGGCAGCATCGTTTGCCGCTTTAGGAAAATCTGGTAGGCCAATCCGCAAAACATGACTGAGTTCCTGAAAATGCTGCAAATCCCTCAAAGGAAAGATGGAATTACCGCCTAAACGGTCAGTCGCTCGACGATTTCACCCTCGATCAGGTGTCGCTGCAGGATCTCATCAATATCATCACGGTCCACATAGGTGTACCAGACCGCCTCGGGATAGACCACCAGTACCGGCCCCAGGTCACAGCGGTCAAAACAGCCGGCGGTGGTGACCCTCACCCCCCCAGGACCGGTAAGACCCAGCTCCTTGACCCGGCCTTTCATGTAGTCACGCATGGCCTTGGAGCCATGACTTCCGCAACAGGGGCGCCCATCCTGTCGCTCATTGACACAGAAAAAGAGGTGATGACGGTAGTAGGACATAACGTAGCCTCGACGTGATGGTTAGTCTGCTGCTTGCAGAGCCGAATGGATAAGATCATGCCCAATATTAGAGACTGGATCCACTCTCCTCAACCAGATCAGCCAGCCGAAGGGCTCCGTAATGTGCGAGTTCTTCAAGATCTCTCCAACTAACAGCACGATTCAGGTAAAATGGCCGATCTTTTCCGGAAACGCTGCCCGTTGTGACACCTGAAGACCTGCTTGTTGAAGCAGACCGCTGCGTAAAATGCGGTCTCTGCCTGACTGTATGCCCAACCTATCGACTGCTCGCCAGCGAGGCTGATTCACCTCGTGGCCGGATCAGTCTGATTCAGGCGCTGGCGAAAAACGAGCTCGACATACACTCCCATGCTGAACAGCATCTTGACCGTTGCCTCAATTGCCGGGCCTGTGAATCCGCCTGCCCTTCCGGGGTGAAATATGGCAGTCTGCTGGATGCCAGTCGTTCATCGATGACCTCAGAACATCGAAAAAAGCCGCTGCTGAAACGACTTCTCCATCAATTGAGCCATAGCGGGAGACTCAACTTCTGGATACGCCTGTATCATATAATCCGTCAATCCGGCCTGCTTGCCCTGGCAAGAAAACTGCCTGCGCCCCGTTTCAAGCAGCTACTCGCCATGGCAGATCAACTGCCTCGGACACCTGTGGATCGTGCCGGTTTCTATCCATCAACAAAACCAACAGGAAAAAAAGTACAGCTGTTCACCGGCTGCATTGGCTCGAAGGTCGATGACAACCTGGTTCAGCGCGCCATCCATTTGCTGAGTGGCTTGGGATATGCGGTAGATATCCCGCCCGACACAGGCTGCTGTGGCGCCATGCATCGACATAACGGCTTTTTCAGAGAGGCTGAGCAGCAGTGCGACGCCATCCGCACGCAGACCGCCAAAAGCAGCGCCCAATACTTGATCACCCTGGCCACCGCATGCCACCTGGAACTGGCAGAACAGCAGGTAAGCCGACTGCCACTGGTCTCAATTTCTGATTTTCTGTTGCAGCTGCCCGACAGGGAGATGCCTGAATTGGCTCCCATGCCAATCAGGGCGGCTCTGCACCGCCCCTGCTCTTCACGGGACAGCTCGGATTGGCAGATACTCAACAAGATTCCTCAGCTTGAATTGGTCGAATTGGCTGAGAATGAACTATGCTGTGGCGCAGCAGGAAGTTACCTACTCACCCAACCGGAAATCTCCAATCAGCTAGGTGAGATCAAACTAGCCCACCTCAAAGCCAGCGGTGCGAAAATTCTGATCACTACCAGCACCGGTTGCGCCATGCAGTTTCGCCAGCAGATCAGACAAGCCGGGCTCAGTATTGAAGTACACCATCCGATCGAGTTGATCTACAAACAGTGGCGCAGCGCCGGCATGGGAACCCAATAACCCACCGCCACCGCAGACAGCTCGGTATTCATCAAGATTGACCACAACACCGTTGCCAACCAACAGTCGTTCAGCAGCGAAAGTGAACCAATCAGTCGCTGAGCCAATCAAACAAAGTTGAAGAACCCCCAGGTTTAAGGCTAAGGTTTGCACATGAGTGAACGTGATTACAAAATGGCAGACCATCTGTTGATGGGGCTGGACAGTGCAGTTCGAACCCTGTTCGGCAGACCCCTGGTCACTGAAAGAGCCAATCCTGCAGATGGCATCGATGAGACCGAACTATCGGATCAAGAGCGGGACCTGACCGCACGCCTGATGCGTATCAATCATACCGGTGAGGTATGTGCCCAGGCACTCTACCAGGGCCAGGCATTGACCGCCCGACTGCCGCAAGTCAGAGAGCAGATGGAGAGAGCGGCCCAGGAGGAGAATGACCACCTGGCATGGTGCGAAAAGCGACTGGATGAGCTGGATAATCGTAAAAGTCTGCTCAATCCGTTCTGGTATGCCAGCTCATTCATGCTTGGTGCCGCAGCCGGACTGGCTGGCGATAAATGGAGCCTGGGCTTTGTGGCCGAGACAGAACACCAGGTAGGCGCCCATCTGGATGAGCATATCAATCGCGTCCCACAACAGGACAAGCGAACCCATGCCGTATTACAGCAGATGAAAACGGATGAAGCCGAACATGCCGCGCTGGCCCTCAAGGCGGGCGGAGCTGAGCTTCCTCAACCGATTAAAACGGCGATGAATCTGACCTCTAAACTGATGACGAAGTCAGTATTTTACCTATAACCCGAACCCCTGGGTTCAGGCGTGAATCAAACCAGGCAAGTTAGCAGACAGATATCCACAGACTTCAGGATTATCCGGCCTCAGCCTGGGATACTTCGCTGTGTACCACCTCATGCCGATCAATAGCCCCAACCTGAACAGCCAACGTCAAACCAAAGCCTATCATGACCAACACCACCACCACGGCAAAGAAGTCTGGTTTATGATGAAGATGTTGCCTTTTCATATCTCTTACAAGTCCAATCAATGACTTATTAACAAGTATTCACGTGCATTACGTTGTTTACTTAGACACGCATCACGTTGTTGCAGCGAAAACATCGCAAAAACTCAGGTTTTGTGAGAAGCACCTCGCACTACTTCTTCTCTTCCTTGCCACCACCCTCTGTCGCGCCCATCTCAGTCAATAGTGTGGAGACCTCCGTATGACGTCCCCGATTTGACAGGGTCAGCGGTGTGTTCCCGGCTTGATCGGCCACATTGACATCAGCACCACGCTGTATCAACAACCGCACTACCTCAAGATGACCAAAGGATGCCGCTTCCATCAGTGGTGTAAGACCGGCGCCATCGGCCAGGTTTGCATCAGCACCGGCAGCCAACAGGGCGCGTACGGTCTGCAGATTGCCATTGAACGCCGCAATATGCAGAACTGAGCGACCGGTTGGGTTTTTCGTGTTGACGTCAACCCCCTGTGACAACAGATCATTGACCCGCTCCACTTCGCCCGAGGTTGCGGCAGCAAGCAGCGCCTGACTCTCAGGTGCAAGCTCGACAGCACTGCCAAGCGGGATAACAAAGCAAAGTAGGAGCAATAGACCAACTCTCATCTAGCCGGATTCCTGTAGTGTTTCCTGATCAGCGTATCGGCAACGGAATTTATTTCTTGATAGAATTCTCAAGCATCTCCTAAGCAAGACAATTTCTAACTCATTGAGCTGTCTGAACCTATTCCGTACGATGTGGCCAAATAGCGTACAGGGTGGATGACCAATAACCCTCCTTCCGCTATTGCACTACCCACTGTGCCCCAGTACCCTTTAATCAATGAGAACTGTTGAAACAGACAGCAGAGCAATATAAACGATCAGGTTTGATAAAGATGGAAAAGGAAACGAAGCACCATATCGAAGTTGAGGTTGAGACTCGATACATCGAGTCCCAATCTCTGCCCAAAGAGCAGCGATATGTCTTTTCCTACACCGTAACCATCCGCAATGACGGAGAATCTTCCGCCCGGCTCATGAATCGTCACTGGATCATTACCGACGCCAACGGCAAAACCCAGGAAGTCCGTGGCGAGGGGGTTGTTGGTGAGCAGCCACAGCTCAATCCGGGAGAGACCTTCCGCTACACCAGTGGCACCGTACTGGACACTCCGGTCGGCAGCATGCAGGGCAGTTACGATATGATCGACGCTCAGGGGAACCATTTTGACGCTCTGATCCCGGCCTTTTCTCTGGCCCGCCCCGGCAGTCTTCACTAATCCAATCGTCAGCGGAAAAAACATAGACTGGATTCATCCAATGTCAGTCAACAGGTAGCTTCACACAGCATTGAGCATCCAACAGACAACCGCCAGAGACTAATCCAGACAGTATCAAGAACAACTATGGCTATCTATGCAATCGGCGATGTACAAGGCTGCTATGATGAACTTCAACAGTTGTTGGAGCTGATACGCTTTGATCCAGCCAAAGACAAACTTTGGTTTGCCGGAGACCTGGTAAACCGGGGACCAAAATCACTTCAGGTGCTGCGTTTCATCCGATCCCTGGGTAACCGGGCCGTCTGCGTATTGGGCAATCACGACCTGCACCTGTTGGCCATTTCCCAGGGTAATCGCACCTATCAGAAACAGGGCAACCTGATGGACATTCTCGAAGCCCCGGACAGTCAGGAACTGATCGATTGGTTACGTCATCGCCCAATCATGGTCCACCACGCCAAGCGGAATGTGAGTATGGTGCACGCCGGCCTGCCACCCCAATGGGATCTCATGACGGCGCTGAGCTGCGCCCGGGAACTGGAAAAGACCCTTCGCGGTTCGGGATTTCACGACTTTTGTCAGCAGATGTATGGCGATAAACCGGATAAATGGCGGGAGAACCTCAGCGGCATAGAGAGATTACGCTTCATCACCAACAGCTTCACCCGGCTTCGCTACTGCACCCGGGATGGCCGATTGTCGTTACGGGACAAAGGCGCACCGGAACAGCATCTGAATGCCTCCATCCCCTGGTATGCGGTACCCGGAAGGAAAAGCCGGCACGACAAGATTCTGTTCGGTCACTGGTCGACACTGGGGTATCGGCAGATCGACAATGTCTGGTCACTGGATAGTGGATGTTTCTGGGGTGGTCAGCTCACCGCATTGAAGCTTAGGAAACGCAAGCCACCGAAACCCTACCAACTGAGGTGCCCAGCCAGATAAACCAGCAATTACGGCTCCATCACCGAGCCACACACAAGCCGAACTCAATTGTCCACTCCGGAAGCACGCCGGATCAGGTTAACAAAAGTGTAGTCATAGGCATTCTTTTCATCCGCGGAATGATCTTGACGGTCCACTTCCTGCCACTCCTGCCAATCGATTTCAGGAAATCGCACATCCCCTTCAACATCGGCGTCTACCAGGGTCAGATAGAGGCGATCCGCTCTGGGCAGCATCGCAGCATAAAAATGGCTGCCACCAACAATCATGATCTCCGGCTCCCCTTCCACGGCCGCCAAAGCCTCCTCTACCGAGTGCACCACCTCAGCGCCAGGGGCTAGATAGGCCTGATTGCGGGTCACCACGATATGTCTTCTGCCGGGCAGCAGTCCAGGCAGGGACTCCCAGGTATGACGCCCCATCAGGATCGGTTTTCCCAGAGTCAGAGACTTGAAGTGCTGCAGATCGGCAGGCAGATGCCAGGGCAGGCGGTTATCGCGACCGATCACACCATTCTTTGCCATTGCGGTGATTAGCGAGATTATCGACACATCGACACCTTATTTATAGGGTTCAAACCGCGACCGGCGCCTTGATATGGGGATCGGGATCGTAATCGGTCAATTCAAAATCCTCGAAGCGAAACCCAAAGATATCCTTCACCACCGGATTGATCGACATGCCGGGCAGTGCTTTCGGTTCCCGGGAGAGCTGCAGCTCCACCTGGTCCAGGTGATTAAGATAGAGATGGGCGTCGCCAAATGTATGTACAAACTCACCCGGCTTGAGGCCGGTAACCTGAGCCACCATCATGGTCAGCAAGGCATATGAGGCGATATTGAACGGCACCCCGAGAAATACATCCGCACTGCGTTGATAGAGCTGACAGGAGAGTCGGCCTTCGGCCACATAGAACTGGAACAGGCAGTGACAGGGAGGCAGAGCCATCGCATCGACCTGGGCCGGATTCCAGGCTGAGAC
The DNA here is from genome assembly GCF_058244685.1 of Candidatus Thiodiazotropha sp. AKAK2. Lineage (NCBI taxonomy): Bacteria > Pseudomonadati > Pseudomonadota > Gammaproteobacteria > Chromatiales > Sedimenticolaceae > Candidatus Thiodiazotropha > Candidatus Thiodiazotropha sp. AKAK2. The sequence continues at coordinate 61,284 of NZ_JBSYOP010000008.1, forward strand.
GATCAGACGCCTTGAGTCCGGGTTAGCATGGATCTGTTCCACCAGCTGAGCGATCTGGTCCACATGGCCGCCACCCGGGGTTGGCCATGAGCGCCACTGATAACCATAGACAGGACCTAGATTGCCCTCCTCATCCGCCCACTCATCCCAGATACTGACCCCATTCTCCTTCAGATAGCGGATATTGGTATCGCCTTGCAGAAACCACAGCAACTCATGGATGATCGATCTCAGATGCAGCTTTTTGGTGGTCAGCAGAGGGAATCCCTGTGAGAGATCGAAACGCATCTGATAACCAAATACACTGCGGGTACCCGTGCCGGTTCGATCCTCCTTGGTAACCCCGAAATCCCGCACATGGCGCATAAGATCAAGATACTGTTGCATGCTGTTGCCTATAAATCTGGTTTTGAACCCGGCACCATAATAGGTTATGTAACGGGCATCAAGCAGGCATTGTCTCTCTTCGGTAGGCGAGAAAGAGCAACAACACACCAAACAGAATCATCGGTACACTCAACAGCTGCCCCATGGTGAGCCAGTCAAAAGCCAGGTATCCGATGTGTAGATCGGGCAGGCGAACAAACTCGATGGCGATGCGAAATATCCCGTAACAGATCAGAAACAGTCCGGAAACTGCCATTCTCGGCCTGGCCTTGGCAGAGAAGAGCCACAGGATGGTAAACAGAAGTACACCTTCAAGCAGGAACTCGTAGAGCTGATTGGGATGCACCGGAGGTGATAGGACCGTGTCCGGTGGCAGGCCCAGGCGCGCGCAGAGGTTGTCGGACTCGATACAGGGTACCTGCATACCCCAGGGCAAGGAGGTGATCCCCCCCCAAAGTTCCGCGTTGATGAAGTTGCCCAGACGACCGGCCCCCAGACCAATGGTGACCAGAGGCGCGATAAAGTCGGTTGCCTCAAAAAAGGTTCGGCCCTCTTTGTGAGCAAAATACCACATCGCCAGCAACACACCGATCAAACCACCGTGGAAGGCCATTCCGCCCTCCCAAACCATAAAAATGATCAGCGGATTGGCCAGAAAGCTCTCCAGGTCATAAAACAACAGATAACCGATTCGGCCACCACCGACCACCCCGAGCACAATGTAGAAGACGATATCGTCCACCTGCTTGGCATTCCAGACGATACCGGGCTTACCAACACGGATACGCCCAAGCCACCAACCGCCGAAGAAGCCAATCATATACATCACACCGTACCAATAGATGTCGATTGACCCCAGGGTCATGATTACTGGATCTATGTCGGGGTAAGTCAGCATGGGTGGGCATATTATCACAGGAATCCCATTCTCCAATGTGACATTTTTTTGGATATCTGCGATTTTCTGACACACAGCCCATGTTAGGATACTGTGAACTTAGTCACATTATTCCCATGTACTGGAATTAATTTCACAGGCGTTGTGACGGACAAATTAGGAGTGTCAAGTTTTCGTTCGATGCGCCGCTACCAGATACAAGACGATGCAACAACCTTTAGGCATCCAACGGGAAGGACAATGAGCTACGTACACGCACAGAAATTTGAAACCTATATACCGCGGGAAATGGATACTCTAGGCTCTAGACTACGCAGAAAAAGACGGGAAAGAGGCTGGACGCAAGAGGAACTGGCTCTACGCGCCGGCACCAATCAAGCCGTCATTCAAAAGATTGAAAACGGAAAAAGCCTGCGCCCGAGAAAAATTGATGAAATCGCTCAGGTTTTGGATGTCAATCCAGCCTGGCTGATGTTCGGGGAGAGCACTTCCTCCGTGATGGATGACGAATCCATTGAAGTGGCCAAAGCCTGGCACAATCTGCCGGAACCGATTCGCAGCAGAATCAAACGCAACATCTTCGAGCAGGTTCTGCTTCACTCGAACAAGAAGTAGCTCAGCTTCCTGATCTCCAGCTGGGATGAGTGCGGTACATCCCGGCTTTTTCATTCCCCCCTTTTCAGACAGAAATCAGACTCGGCAGATAACCGGGTAAATTTCCCCTCGCCTGCCGGAATCTGTTGAAACTGACTAATCCGGCGGCTCAAAAACGGTAAGAGAAACCGAAAGAGAAGACCGGGTAGTAGCGGTAATCCTCGATATCATCCTCAAATCGCTGCTCTTCCAATCTAACATCGTTTGGATCAACCAGCTCAGCCAGGGCGCCTGTCGGTACCAGGTCGACGCTACCGGCTCCCTGATAGAGGACCCCCAGATCCACATTGAACCCCCAACCCTGCTGCTTATAGGCACCGGTATCCCAGCCTACACCCAGGTAGGGTGCATAGGACCTGAAACCCACAACCGCATCCAAACCTACCCCAGGATAGACGGTATCGCCGATCGTCAGGTTTTCAGCACCGGCAGAACCGCTGATTTCGTTGTTGTTGCGAAAAACACCGGCGGTGAAGCGAAAAGAGGATTTGGATTTGAACGGGTGCCAATCGGCAACCAGAGAGAGGCTCCGCCACTGCAGATCGAGATCGTATTCAACCCCATCCACCTTGGCATCAAAACCGAAGTCGTATCGATTGAAACCCAGCCGAGCTTTGAACTGTTCAGTCAGGCCATAGCCCGCTTCAATGCCGAAGCCCAATGAACCCAGCCTGGCGCCCACCACGGTATCGTAGGCGAAGGCTGATTGGGGCAGCAAGAGCAATCCAGTCAACAACCATTGGGTTCTGTACATTGAGCTTCTCCAGCTCTTCAATCCTGAATCAAACTGATGCCATTGTTAGGGCCCGGCCACTCTACTCCCGGCTATCGATCATTGGCCTCCTGGGACCATTGACGGATGGCCTCGTCATCACTGTCGCGGGCATCAACCCATCGTTCGCCATTTTCGGTTGCCTCTTTTTTCCAGAATGGCGCCTGCGTCTTCAAATAATCGATGATGAACTCACAAGCCTGAAACGCCTCTTTACGGTGGGCTGAAGCCACAGCAACCAAGACGATGGGGTCGGTTGGCTTTAACTCACCAACCCGGTGCACAACCCGGCAGCCTTGTAGCTGCCAACGTTCAAAGGCAAGTTTCACGATCTGCTCCAGGGCGTTCTCCGTCATACCGGGGTAGTGTTCAAGAAACATCGTGTCGACCCGGTCACCCTCGTTGAGATCTCGCATCAAACCGATAAAAGAGACGACCGCACCAATGGCAGGATCCTCTCCCCGCAACAGGTCCACTTCATGGTTTGGATCGAACGGTTCGGAATCCACCCGGATGGTAACCATGCATCAGCCTCCGGTTACCGGTGGAAACAAGGCAACCTCATCACCCGCCTGCAGAGGCGTCTGTGGATTGGCCATCTCCTGGTTCACCGCCATCATGATCCGTTGGTCCTCCGACAACAGTCTCGACCAGGCACCACCCCGTTGGCGTAATCGGCTGAGCAGATCGTCAACGCAGCGGAGATCATCCGATTCCATCTGTTCCGAATCGACACCCAGCTCTTCTCTGAATCTTGCAAACAAACGTAGTTGAACCATGCGGAAATCCTCACGCAGACCGAAGTCTCTGAAATAGGTTTGATATTGTCGGGAATCATCCGGCCCGCCCTCATCCCTATCGTCTCAGGGCCGATTACCAGGAATCCTGAGCGACCCTAATGGCAAGCATATCAGATGTAAACTCTAAAGGGTTTAGAGTCGAAATCAGCTGATCAATTCACTGTAAGGAATAAAGTCCACAAAATCACCAGGCTTTATTGCCGTCAATGGGGGTAACACAGCCAATCCATTCGCCCAGGCGACTGAGGTTAAGACACCGGAGGATCGATTGGAATACAACCTGACCACTTCACGTCCCTGCTCATCGATCTCCAGCTGGCCACGGGCATACTCCTGACGCTTGTCGGTTGCCGCCTTTTCGAAACCCGCCACAACCTTGCGGGAGATCGGCTGAATGCCTGTGGTCAGACCCTGCATCTTTTTTATGAATGGCCTGCCGAAGATCGTGAAGGTGACGAACAGGGAAACGGGATTTCCTGGAGAGCCGAGAAACGGAGTACCTTTGATATGTCCAAAAGCCACAGGTTTTCCCGGACGGCTGGCTATTTTCCATAAGTCCAATGAACCCAGGCTCTCCACGGCAGGCTTCACATGATCCTCTTCCCCCACTGACACCCCACCCGAGGCCAGTACCAGGTCAGCCTCTTCGGCCCCCTGTCGCAGAGCATCGCAAGTCGCCTCAAAGGTATCCTCGACTATACCCATTTCAAGGGTTTCACAACCCAGTTGTTGTAACAGCCCGGTCAGAGTGAATTGATTGGAGTTGTAGATCTGACCAGAGCCGAGTGGATTACCCGGCATCACCAGTTCGTCCCCACTGGAAAACAGCGCCACCTTCAATTTGCGGTATACCGACAACTCAGCCACCCCCACGGATGCCGCCAGTCCAAGATGTTGTGGTGCGAGCCGCAACCCCGGTTTCAGAATCACCTCTCCCTGCAGGATATCCTCACCAGCGCTTCTAATATTCGCTCCAGCGGCCGGCTTTTCCTTGATGGTCAAACGATCCCCGTCTGCCTCGCAAACCTCCTGGATCACGACCACATCCGCACCGGGTGGCACTGGGGCGCCGGTAAAGATACGGGCTGCAGTTCCGGGAGTGAGGGGCTTACCCACTGAGCCTGCGGCAATCCGCTGATCGATGGTCAGATACTCTTTGTCAGCGGACAGGTCCGCGGAATTGACAGCATAACCATCCATCGCACTGTTATCCCAGGGAGGCACATCGACCTGACTTTTAACCGGCTCGGCCAACACTCTGCCCAGCGCCTGGTTGAGTGGCACCGACTCTTTCTCAGTAACAGATTTTGCCTGCGACAGCAGCAACGCCAATGCCTCACCCACAGGTTTCAATGATGGTTGATGGCGATCACAATCACTCATCTCTTACCTCTCCTAGGAATCTGTTAACCCGAACCCAGTGGGTTCAGTAGGGATTGAACCAAGAGTTCAAAACCGATAATCAAACGCTTTTTCAAATCGATGAGCAAAGGACTCGGTAGAGACGATATGGTTTTGTGTCCCGGCCTGCTCAACCTTGATCGCCCCCATCAAAGAGGCAATTCGACCGGTGGTCTGCCAGTCCATGTCGTTCATCAGGCCATAGATCAGCCCCGCCCGGTAAGCATCACCACATCCAGTAGGATCAACCACTGCTTTCACCGGCGCATTGGGAATCTGAAATGATGCGTCCCGGGCAATGATCTCTGATCCCTCAGCTCCCCGGGTGACAATGACAGCTTCCACCATCTCAGCCAACTGCTTCAGACTCTTGCCGGTTCTCTCCTGCATCAGCATCGCTTCATAGTCGTTGAACGCCATCCAGGTAGCCTGCTCAGCAAACTTCAGCAGACTATCGCCATCGAACATCGGCATGCCTTGACCAGGGTCAAAAATGAAAGGCACGCCGGATTCGGCAAACTGTTCGGCATGGTCCAACATGCCCTGCCTGCCGTCTGGTGAGACCATACCCAACGTACAATCATCAATTTTTGAGACATTGATCTCGTGAGCCTGGTTCATTGCACCAGGGTGGAAGGCGGTGATCTGATTATCGTCTTTGTCGGTGGTGATATAAGCTTGAGCGGTATAGCTGCCGGGAACCACTTGAATATGATCCCGGCTGACACCACACTCATCCATCCATTTCGCATAGGGTTCGAAATCGTCACCGACCGTGCCAACCGGTTTACCCTGCCCGCCGAGCATTTTCAGATTGTAAGCAATGTTCCCGGCGCATCCACCAAACTCCCGTCGCATATCCGGAACCAGGAAGGAGACATTCAGAATATGTACTTGCTCCGGAAGGATGTGGTGTTTGAAATGATCATGAAAGACCATAATGGTATCGAATGCGAATGAACCGCAGATCAAAGCCGACATAGCTGCCTCTTATCCTTAAACTGTTACAAAGGTGGGTATTGTACAGCGATCCAAAGCTGAAGGTGTCAACACAATGTCATCGTGACGAGAGCAACGCCACAGATAACATTGGTGAAAGATTCACGCTGATTGGCGTCCATTCGCGGCGCCACAATCCTGCACAATCAATCCCCAGCTTTATAAGCCAGATCCAGCTCCCGAGCCGCGCGCACATCATCCAGGCGTTTGACGGGCATGGTATGGGGTGCCTGCTTCACCAGGTCCGGCTGATTCTCAGCTTCCTGCTTGATGGTGCGCATGATGTCGACAAACTGATCCAGCTCCTCTTTGGCCTCGGATTCCGTTGGCTCCACCAGTAGACACTCCGGTACCAGCAGCGGGAAGTAGGTGGTGGGAGCGTGCACACCATAATCGAGCATGCGTTTGGCGAAATCCATGGTATTCACATCCAGCTCCTTGGCCTGCTTCTTCAGGGTCAGGATAAATTCATGACTGGCCCGCCTCTCCGGATAGGCGGCATCGAAACCGGCCTCCATCAAACGCTTCAGCAGATAGTTGGCATTCAGTGTGGAAAACTCGGATACCCGATGCATACCTTCACGACCCAGTAGACGCGCGTAGACATAGGCACGCAACAACACACCCGCATTACCGGCAAAGGCGGACAGTCGACCAATGGTATTCGGTCGATCCTTTTCGCTCAGCCAACGGTAGTCCTGACCATCATAGTCAACCATGGGTACAGGCAGATAGGGCTCCAGGCGCTCACTGACACCCACCGGACCCGCGCCCGGGCCACCACCACCATGAGGTGTTGAAAAGGTCTTATGCAGATTCATATGAATCACATCAAACCCCATGTCACCCGGGCGAACCTTACCGAGGATCGCGTTCAGATTGGCGCCATCATAATAGAGCAGCCCACCGGCCTCATGCACCATGCTGGCAATCTGTTTGATGCGTCGTTCGAAGACGCCAACCGTAGAGGGGTTGGTCAGCATGATACCGGCTGTTTGCGGGCCCAATGCCGCTTGCAGCGCCTCCACATCGATATCCCCATCCGCTCCGGTGGGAATTTCCCGGGCTTTGTAACCGCACATCACCGCTGACGCGGGGTTGGTGCCATGGGCCGCATCTGGTACCAGAATCTCTGTACGTTGATCATCCCCCCGGGCATCGTGATAGGCCCGAATCATCGCCACGCCGGCAAACTCACCCTGGGCACCCGCCGCTGGTGAGAGCGAGACCGCATGCATACCGGTAACGTTTTTCAGGATCTCCTGCAGCTCATAGAGACAGGCCATGAAACCCTGGCTGTGGGTATCCGGAGCCAGCGGATGCCGAGACTGTAGCCCAGGCAGACTCGCCAGGGTATTGCATGCCCTGGGGTTATACTTCATGGTGCAGGAACCCAATGGATAGAAGTGTGTATCGATTGAGAAATTCTTCTGCGACAGACGGGTAAAGTGTCTGACCGCCTGCATCTCTGAAACCTCTGGCAGATTGGGCCGACTGGTACGCACCATCTCAGCAGGAATCCCTGTCAGCTCAGGTTTTTCCAATGGAGCCTGTGCAGTGGCTCGTCTACCTTTTCGCGAATGATCGTAAATCATAACTCACCAATCCGGTTACTACTGAGAAGGCGTCTGGGCTTGTGATTGAATCACCCGCTCCAGCTTACCCCGATAGTTTTCAATATCATCATCACTGCGCAATTCAGTCGCACAGACCAATACGGCATCACCCAGCTCCGGGTAGTCATCCTGCAGATTGAATCCACCGAGCACGTCATCAGCTGCCAGCAGGCCCAGTGCATTCGCCGTTTCGATCGGCAATTTCATCACCTGCTCATGGAAGACCGCCCCGCTGAAGAGCGGCTCCACCCCAGGCAGACTGGTTAGTGCCTGAGAGAGTTTCTGAGTATTGGCATGGGAAGTGGCGGCAACCCGCTGCAAGCCTTCAGCCCCCATAATGGACATATGGATGGTGGCCGCCGTGACCATCAGCCCCTGATTGGTGCAGATGTTTGAAGTCGCCTTCGAGCGACGGATGTGTTGCTCACGGGCCTGCAAGGTCAAGGCGTAACCCGGCTTGCCATCCATATCCACCGTCTTGCCGATAATCCGCCCAGGCATCTGTCGCACCAGCTTGTCGGTGCAGCAGAGGAAACCGAAATAGGGGCCGCCTGAGGCTAGTGGAGCCCCCAAGGGCTGACCTTCACCACAACAGATATCGGCACCCTGCCCACCCCATTCACCAGCCGGCTTGAGCAGTGACATGGCCAATGGATTGACAACAGCGATCGCCAGCATGCCATTTCGATGAGCCCAGTCGGTCAACTCATCGGCCGCTTCCAGGACACCGAAAAAGTTGGGCTGGGGTATCACCAGTGCGGCGAAATCCTCGCCGGCGTGCTTCTCCAGCTCCGCCATATCGACCTGACCGGTCGACTTGTCATAAGCCACTTCAACCAGTTCGATCTTCTGATTGCGGACAATGCTGTGGGCCACCCGACGATAGTGCGGATGCAGATTGCCTGGTAACAGAATCCGTTTCGATTTGGATTTACGATTACCTCTTACCGCCATCAATATGGCCTCGGCCAAGGCTGAGGCACCATCATAGAGAGACGCATTGGAGACATCCATTGCGGTCAGTCCGGTCATCATTGACTGAAACTCATACAACAGCTGCAAAGTACCCTGACTGGCCTCCGCCTGATAGGGGGTATAGGCCGTGTAGAACTCACCCCTGGTGGTCAACTCCCACACCGCGGCCGGGATATGGTGATCATAGGCTCCCGCGCCAATGAAACAGAGTGGCTGGCCATCGGTATTGGCACGACTCTGCATCAAACTAGCCACTTCCATCTCAGGTAATCCCGGGGGAATCTCCTGTAACTCTCCGCAGCGAAGCTCAGTTGGAATTTCATCAAACAGGTCATCGATACTGTCGACCCCGATGGTCGCAAGCATCTCCTGAATATCATCTTCTGTGTGTGGGATAAATGGCATATCCGCCTCATCAATCGCTTGTATTAAAACCCGGCGTCCTACTCTTCCTCAGCCACCAGGGCATCATAGCCCTCAGCATCCAACAGGCCGTTCAGCTCAGACATATCGGATGCTTTGACTTTAAACATCCAGCCATCACCGAAGGCATCTTCGTTAATTGTCTCGGGCGCGCCATCCAGAAGATCGTTAATCGCGATCACTTCACCGCTTACCGGACTGTAGACATCCGAGGCCGCTTTGACCGATTCTACAACCGCGCAATCGCCCCCGGCATCAAGTGACTGACCGACTTCCGGTAGGTCGACAAACACCAGATCACCCAGCAGCTCCTGCGCATGATCTGTAATTCCGATGGTCAGACTGCCGTCACCTTCATCTTTAATCCATTCGTGGGATTTCGCATAACGACGGTCGGTAGGTGCATTACTCATGTGACTATCCTTTAGAATATATTGATCGATTGTTACAGCGCCAGGACAGCTTTACCCTGACGTGCGAAAGGTGGTTTCACCACCTGTGCCGGAACCCGTTTGCCGCGAATCTCAACATCACAGCGCTCTCCAACATCAGGCGATACACGAGCAAAAGCGATGGATCGCTCCAGGGTGGGTGAAAAGCCACCTGAGGTAATCTCACCAATCTCCTGCTCTCCGCTAAACAGTTTCAAATGGTTACGCAGCACCCCTCGCCCGGTCAAGACCAGACCGATGAATTTCTTTTTCTGTGGATCCTTGCGCTGAGCTTCCAACGGTTCGCGACCGATGAATTGCCGCTCCTCTGGCTCCCAGGCCACGGTCCAGGCGAGTCCTGCCTCCAGTGGGGAGATTGTTTCATCCATGTCGGTACCATAGAGATTCATACCCGCCTCAAGGCGCAGGGTATCCCTGGCACCCAGACCACAAGGGGCGACTCCCGCATCACTCAGTGCCTGCCAGAAGTCTGCAGCCCGATCGCCAGGCACCATGATTTCGAAGCCATCCTCACCGGTATAACCTGTACTGGCGACAAACCAGTCTCCATCGGCCAGCGCATTGAACGGCTTCAACTCACCAGCCTGCTGTAATTTTTCCGAGAGTAGCGGCAGGGTCTTTGATTTGGCATTCGGCCCCTGTACCGCAATCATCGCCAGGTCACGCCGTGGGGTGAGCTTCAGTTCAAATCCGGCAGACTGCTTCTCCATCCAAGCCAGATCTTTCTCAGTGGTGCCCGCATTCACCACCATGCGGTACCACTCGTCACCCAGATAGTAGACGATCAGGTCATCCACAACACCACCCTGTTCATTGAGCATACAGGAGTAGAGCGCTTTGCCCTGATTCTTCAAGCGGTCGATATCGTTGGCCAGCAGATGGCGCAGATAGGATTTGACCCCAGGTCCCTGCAGATCGACCACGGTCATATGTGAAACATCGAACATACCCGCATCCTGACGCACCTGATGGTGTTCCTGAAGCTGGGAACCATAATGTAGAGGCATATCCCAGCCACCAAAGGGAACCAGCTTGGCTCCCATCTGTTGATGCTTGGGATAGAGGACGGTCTGTTTGTTCATTAACCTTCTCCCGGTTTAAACCTGAATCCGTGAGTTCATGACGGTACATAGCGCAAGCTATTGCTTCCCCAGCGGCTCAAAAAATGCCCACTTAACCTATGGGTGAAGCTAAGATTTTTTGATTCCACTGGGAAACCAATATCTTACACTCTGCACTCGCCATGAACCCACGGGTTCAGGTTACATACAAAAAAGGGCGGCGCGGATGAGACCATCCGCGCCGCCCCTCTGTCCAAAACCTGAGAGTTTGGCGCATGCATACAAGGTCATTAGGCAACCTGCTGCGCGCCTGCCCCGTCGGTGGGTGTTGTTACACCACTCTCCAGAGTCGACCTAAGCCTAATTGAGTTTACTTGGCTTCTCCCCACGGTCCTTTTGCCTGAGCGATTCCGGGCGGGTTTGCGCCTTCGGCGTCGGCTTTGAGCCGCTCTCTCCCACGGGGGTGGATCGAGAAATGACTATACTCTTCTACCGGGCTGTTGCCAATCCGCAAAAACCTCATAATCTGTCAGCTGAATTGCGGATTCCAGGCTGATGATCAGCGCGCCAGCCTCGGCCTGTCACCGGTCATTCCCATCGCACGTCGCATGATCTGGTGTTTCACAAACCCGGAACGGTCGGCAAGATTCAAACCGAGGTTTCGGATCATGCGCAGCGGTGGCACTTCGTTGCTAAACAACCGCTTAAAGCCATCCATAGCGCCCAGCATAGCGATATTTGCCCCCTTCCTGGCCCGCTCATAGCGACGCAGTGTGGCCATCGATCCGATCGACCTGCCAGCCGCACCCGCCTCGGTCAAAACATCAGCCAGGGTCATGGCATCCATCAGGCCCAGATTAACCCCCTGCCCCGCCAGTGGATGCATGGCATGGGCCGCATCACCGATAAGCGCCAGACCAGGCTGAATATAGGTATCCGCATGTTCGAGTCGCAGCGGAAACAGACCTCTGGGGCCAATCGCCTGAATCGAGCCCAAAACCGCTTCACTGGCCTGGGTCAGCTGCTGACAAAAAGCCGCATCATCCAGCGACATCAATGACTCACCATGGGTCGGACTGGTGGACCAGACAATGGAACAGCGGCCATCTTCAATCGGTAACAGGGCGAGTGGCCCGGAACTCATGAAGCGCTGGCGGGCGGTATTATCGTGAAACCGCTGCGGAGTAATGGTGGCCACAATGGCGTGTTGATCATACTCCCAACCCCGGGTGTCGATTCCGGCCAGATGTCTGATCTCAGAGTCCCGACCATCGGCCGCGACAACCAGCTTGGCGGTCAACCGCTCTCCACTTTGCAAGACAACCTCCGGCGACTCCCCCAACAGCAGATTGCTGACTCTTTCCGGAAAGCGCAATTGAACGTTGGGATAGGATTCCAGGCACTCCCAAAGGGCCAGCTGGGTCACCCGATTTTCCACAATATGCCCCAGATCCATCTCACCGATCTCAGCGGCACTGAAATGTATCCGGCCGTTACCTCCGGCATCCCATACTTCCATCTTGTCATAGGGACTGACCCGCATTTCAACCATCCGAGGCCAGGCCTGCAGGTTTTCAAGAATACGTTGCGAGGCCCGGGTCAATGCGGAAACTCTCAGATCAACCTCTTCCTCGGGCCAGCTTCTAGCAGGTTCCCTGACATCAATGACCGTAACCTCAAAGCCGGCCTCCGCCATGGCACATGCCAAAGCACTACCGACCATCCCGCCACCAACAATCAGCAGGTCGACAGTGGTTGGGGAATTCGTCATAGTGATACTCCTCTGCCCAGTTTTGATAATCGTCCATTCAGGCCCATGAACTGCCTGGCAACCTGATGTTTGAGTCCAGGCATCAGATCGAGGCCTACCAAGCCAAGGTTTCGCATGAGTCGCAGAGGCCCGAACGGGTTTGCAAACAAGCGCGCCAGACTGTCGGTAATTGCAGCCACCCGATTCTGATCCCTCTCTCGCCATTGCCGATACTCATTCAGCAGTTCAAGATCTCCTGGGTCCTGACCATGCTTCGCCGCCTCAACCAGCAGATCCGCCAATCCAGCAGCATCCCGCAATCCAAGATTGAATCCCTGCCCGGTTACCGGATGTATCGCATGAGCCGCATTCCCGATCAAGGCAATGCGCGACCTGACCTGCTCGGCAGCCTGACGCAGTCGCAATGGGTAGGCCACCCGCTTACCCAACCGCTCCAATCTGCCCAGCCGGTAACCAAAGCGATCCTGTAAGCGGTCCAGAAAGACCTGATCACTCAGCCCCATCAACTCCGCTACCTGATGATCTTCAGCCGTCCATACCATAGAGAGACGCTCATCGGTCATCGGCAGCAGGGCTAAGGGACCGGTATCGGTGAAGCGCTCATAGGCGACGGATTGATGGGCGCGATCACAACTGAGATTGGCGATTATTGCCGTCTGCCCGTAGCTTTTCTCTTTCAGAGGAATCGACAGAAAGCGACGGACCAGTGAATCCCCACCGTCGGCAGCGACCAGCAAGCGGGCATTGATGCGTTGCTCACGACCATCCTGCTCGACCCTTGCCTCTACGCCGTTGTCTGAAACAGCAAAACTCTTCAACTGTGCAGGACAGACCAATTGCACATCCTGGCGTTGATCAAGTTCACTCAACAACGCAATTCCCAGCGATCTGGCCGTGACCACATAGCCCAAGGCATCGACCCCTTCCTCGCGGTGATTCAATCGAGTGAAACCGAAGTGCCCCCGATCCGAGATATGAATATCCAGAATCGGTTGAGCAACCGTTTCGATACCTTGCCAGACGCCCATCGCCTGAAGAATCAGGCGACTGCCCCAGGAGAGCGCAATAACCCGGTCATCATAGCTGGGCTGACCGGAGGAACTCAGAGGCCAGGACTCAATCACACCGATGTTATAACCATGTCCACTCAAGGCATGAGCCAGACTGGCCCCGACCATACCTCCGCCAACTATCAGAATATCCTGTTGATCAATCATACTGAGGCCATTAAAGATTCAATCTCTGCAACACGCTTTGGAACATCTTTGGTCAACACTTCACAACCCTCCTTGGTGACAACCACATCATCCTCAATACGGATCCCGATATTCCACCACTTCTTCGCAACCCCCTTACTACCGGTTGGAATATAGAGACCGGGTTCGATGGTTAACGCCATGCCAGGCTCGAACAATCTCCAGGCCCCATCCACCTTGTAATCCCCAACATCATGGACATCCATACCCAGCCAGTGACCGGTACGATGAGGAAAGTAGGGTTTATATTTTTCTTCACGTATCGATTTTGCCAGTGTCCCCTTGATGATTCCCAGCTTGATCAAGCCACGGGTAATTGTCCTGACCGCTGCATCGTGGGGATCATTCCAGTGGTTACCCGGTTTGACCTTTTCGATTGCCGCATCCTGGGCAGCCAATACCAGCTCATAGAGTTGACGCTGCGGCTCTGAAAATCGACCGTTTACCGGATAACTGCGGGTAATGTCTGAGGCATAGTAGTCATACTCACAACCGGCATCGATGAGCAGCATCTGTTTTGACTGAGTCTGGCAGTTGTTGTCGATGTAGTGCAGGGTACAGGCATTGGCGCCCGCACCGACAATCGGTGGATAAGCTTGCGCCCGACCACCTTGATGACTGCACTCCCTGACAAACTCGGCTTCGAGCTGATACTCCCAGACACCCGGCTTACAACTCTGCATGACTCTTTTATGTGCTTTTGCTGAAATACGTGCGGCCTGCCGCATAATTTTCAACTCAGAGCGACTCTTGTAAAGCCTCATCTCATGCAGATAGTGATCAAGCGCAATAATCTCAACCGGCCCTTGGGCACCACTGCGCGATTCACATCGAATCGCATTGATCCATTCAGACAGCCGTTTGTCGAATTTCGGATTGCAGCCCATAACATAGAATATTCGCTCACACTGCTCCAGCATGCGCGGCAAAATATCATCCAGATCACCAATCGGAAATGAGTCATCGGCAGCATACTTTTCACAAGCACCTTCCTGTCCTGCACGCGCCCCATCCCAGAGCTCCTTTACCGGATCCGACTCCCGGTTGAACAGTATATACTCGGCCTGTTTACGACCAGGTATCAAAACCAGAACCGCCTCAGGTTCAGGAAAACCGGTCAGGTAGAAAAAATCGCTATCCGGCCGGTAGGGAAAGTGGACATCCCGGTTACGGATCAGGAGTGGCGCAGTTGGTAAAATCGCAATACTGCCAGGCCCCATCATTCGCATCAGCTCGCGACGACGGCGCTTGAATTCACTCATCTGCATTCGATTCCCCCCGTATCTCGAATAGCTCCTCCCACATCAGCAGCGTGACGACCTTCAAAAATTCCTGTAACTCCACATAGGCCACCTCAGTCGCTTCACCAGACTCGAGCTGCGCGTAATCTAAACGGGTAAAATGCGCTAAGTCCTGAATCGCCTCTTTAGAATCCCCCGACAGCATCTGTTCGGTCACACCGGCCAGACCAAGTCCATACAGATACCCTACACACCATTCGCTCAACGCTTTGGCCCTGATGGAAATGGCTTCATCATCCTCAGGAAGTAAAGGCATGAATGTAAGCTCTTCCTGTGTTATCTGATGCCTGGCAGCGTAGTACAGTTGCCCGATCAATTCCCGGGTTTCCTGGGCCAGCAGATCTCCCTCCGGCCAGGCCTCTATAAAGGCTGCAATCCAATCCACCGACGCCTCGGCAGAACCAGCGCAAATCAATCCACTGATGACACCATGCAGCTCACTTGCCCCCATATCGGCACTCATCGTGCCCAGCAGCTTCTCGAGGCGTTGGTACTCGGGCATTTGATCCGTTGTTAACATTTTATCTCTTAGATGCCTCTCAATTCAGAATCGATTGATCCAAGTATGTCGTTTCCAGCTACAATCCGCCAGCCGAGTTTTTAGCAACCCGGGAACCGCTGAACAACAGAATCCCTACATATTTACTGATGTTGTCGGATCAAATCACCACCAACGACTACTGATCAGCAAAGGCTATAGCGCTGACGACCATGAAAAAGTGATACTCTTGGCAACAAGGACAAAAGCTAAACAGCTTCTCTTGAAGTTGCTAAACATCTAATTTTAAATGATGGACCTATCATGAGTGATGCGGAAGGAGCCTCAAAATCAGCCGGGGACGGGCGAATCGCCAATCACAAACCGCTGCTTCTGAAAGGAACCAGGCCTTATAGCCCATTGTTATTAAGCCATCGGCCACAGTATGACGACTCCGCAATAAGCGCTGAGCGGCTTAACGAGAGCACAGAATCAGGACAGCTTGAGAGATGCCGCACCGATAACCATTAATTTCCGTTAGAATCTGCCGATAGAGGTGCAGTGTTTACAGATTCGAATCATTTCATGCAGTTATAGAGATTGACCCACCACAAACTGCCCACTATATTGATGCCCATGACAGAAAAAGAGACACAAAACCCAACCGAACTGGATCTCCAGGCACTCGAAGTCCGGGTTGAGGAGCTGATTCGCGCCTGCTCCTACCTCAAAGACGAAAACAAGTCCCTCCGCATGAGGCAGGATAACCTTGTTGCTGAAAGAGCGGCATTGATCGAGAAAACCGAGCTGGCAAGAACTCGCGTCGAAGCCATGATAACCCGTCTCAAATCCATGGAAACACCCCAGTGAAAAGCAACACCCTGCCTGTAACCGTCTCAATTCTCGACAAGGAATACCGTATATCCTGTCAACCGGATGAGCGTGAATCACTGTTACAGGCTGCGGCTTTTGTGGATGGCCAAATGCGCGAGATCCGTCAGGCCGGGCGGATCATCGGAACCGAACGCATCGCTGTAATGACCGCTCTGAATATTGCCAACGACTTACTGCTGAGCCAGAAAACCAAGGAAGATGGTTCACAGAACATCACCCGCCGGATCAAAACCCTTCAAGAGAAGATTGAGATCGCCCTCAATTCGACCAATCAGTTGGAGCTTTAAGCATCCATCCACAGGCACCACCGGCCTCCTGCGAGCCTTCACACCCGTAGTGTACCGTGGCTAGGCCGAGCACCTGGTAAACATAGGGATATTGAGGCGCTCCAAAGAATGACTGCAACCTGGATCAAGGTGACACAGATACCCCTAACATTCTGATTTAAAAAGAGAGCCTGCGCTGTTTCCCTGGCCAATCTTAAATTTGGAATTGAATTGCCATCCTTTGTGCATCGCAATGAAGTTGACAGTTTTAGTTGCCGGTTTAACAAAATAGGTTTAGCCTTAAGTTGTGACTCCCCTGTGGTGCACGTTAGCAGCCCGGGTATTTTCTTGAGCCTAATAGCTACCCTGGGAACATAATGCTAATACCGGTGTGCATGTCCGTTTTCATGCGGAAAGCCTGAGGTACTACTGTTGTTCCCACTTGAACCCTCTGGTTCAAGAACAAAGGCACGCGACGGCACAAACGGGGGCGTCACCTCAACAGTTATTAACCCGGTATCCAAATAGTTTACTTTCAGCCGCATTGAGCCTGCCTGCAGCGAGGCATCAAAACGCCGCTGTAGCGCCCCTACAGCAAGTTTTGATAACGAAGTCTGCTGGCAGGCTCGATGCGGCCTATCATAATCATATTCAAAATATTAGGGGCTTCAAGCCTGCCCTTGCTCGGCGTAGTGGCTCTTGACAAGGGAACAACCCTTCTCTGCGAGCCACGCCTTGATCAAGGACAGGCTTGAAGCCCTGAAAGCAAACTATTTGGATACCGGATTAATAATGATGCAGACCGCACAACTCCGCCAACAGATCAAGGCTCAACGCCGCCAACTCAGCCGACAGACATGTAAACAGCACAGTCTGCAACTGCTGGACCATGCAAAAAACTACAAACCTTTCAGACAGAGCAGACGTATTGCCTTCTATCATGCGGTCAGCGGTGAAATTGATCCGAAACCACTGCTTGAAGAAGCACTGAGGAGTGGAAAAACCCCCTACCTGCCAATCCTCAGGCAAGATGCTTCCATTGGTCTCTGGTTTGCACCCTATACGCACCAGGCCAAACTCAAGTTGAACCGGTTCGGTATTCCTGAGCCTGCCGTAGTGCACCGGAAGCTGATCAAACCATGGTCACTCGATATGGTCTTTGTACCACTGGTGGCATTTGACGATCATGGACATCGTATGGGTATGGGAGGTGGCTTCTATGACCGTACATTTGCCTTCAAACTGCAACGGTCACATCTAACGGGTCCAACCATGGTAGGGCTGGCGCATAATCTCCAACACCGACCGCTCATAAACACCAATCCTTGGGATATTCCACTGGATAGCGTAATAACAGAGTCGCACCTTTACCAGTTCTAGAGCCTGTTAACACGAAACCAATGCGCCCTGATGCGTCTGAAAAAGCACCAATCAAGACACAAAGAGAGTAATTTGATTGCTCCAATGCTCCAAATGAGTGACGAACAATGATTCATGGCGCTTCTCCAAGCACACCCCCTCCTATGAGTTATCTAAAAGAGGGGGCTGAGGCAAATGGTGCTTACTTAAGCGTTATTTGGTGGGGCAGGGCTCCACCCTACACCCAGAACTCAACAGTAGGGTGGGGCCCTGCCCCACCAAAGCCCTTTGATATATTGGATGCTATGAGGTCTTGCTTAAGTAAGCGCCATTCGGCGCTGGGTCTGTTATTGCGCCCAGCAAGGCGTATAGGATTCGTGTTAACAGGCCCTAGGATGATCCAGGCAATCAAAGCCATGAGACGCTTTGACGATCATATTCGTTACAGACAGCTATCATCCATACTGATACGTTGTAATCATCGATCCGATTGAAGTATTTTTGACAGCGGAAACTGATTCATTAAATACATATCATAAGATCCATTTCACTCGTACTCAGAGTTCAAAAGCAGACTGAAAGCTTCAATCAAACCAACTTCAATAAATGAGATGATGGTACAAATCTGATCACGATTTTGATCTGAACTCGCTAAAAAACACTTAACTCACCATGATAAGTACCAACAAGTTGAATTAATTAGCAAAAGAATGCGTTATCTTCTGGATTTTTTTTAAAGCTGAATTATACTCAGTTCATCTATTAGGTAGTTCTTCTGGGAGGAAATATATATGGCGAAGAAAAAAGCCGCCAAAAAGAAGGCAACAGCGAAGCGTGCAACCACAACCAAGAAGGTAGCTGTTAAGAAGAGAGCTGCCAAAAAGAAGGTGGCAACTAAGAAGAGAGTTGCTACGAAGAAAAAGGCAACCAAGAAGAAGGTAGCAGCGAAAAAGAGAGCTACCAAGAAGCGGGTTGTTAAGAAGAAGGCAACCAAAAAGAAGGTAGCCAAGAAGAAGGTTACTAAGAAGAAGGCAACCAAGAAAAAGGTCGCCAAGAAGAAGGTTGCTAAGAAGAAGGCAACCAAAAAGAAGGTAGCCAAGAAAAAGGTTGCTAAAAAGAAGGCAGCCAAGAAAAAGGTCGCTAAGAAAAAAGCCACCAAGAAAAAGGCAGCCAAAAAGAAGGCGGCTGCTAAAAAGAGGCCAGCCCGCCCTAGGAAAGTAACCCCTAGAAAGAAAAAGGCTGCTTCTTAAGACTGGCTCAGAAACGACAAACCCCGCATTGCGGGGTTTGTTGTTTACACCCTGCAACCTAGTCAGTCTGTACTGGCACCTGCAAACAATCTGTATGCAGGGTTGTCTGTCTCGTCCCAGTAGACATACTCCAACCTCTTCAATTTACGCAAAAAATCCCCCTTTTCACCTGACGGCACCTGGATCCCCATCAGCACACGCCCATAGGCGGCACCATGATTACGGTAGTGAAACAGACTGATGTTCCACTCCTTACCCAGATGACTTAGAAAGTAGAGTAGCGCCCCAGGCCTCTCCGGAAACTCAAAACGTATCAGGCTCTCATCTTCAATACCCTGCGCATGGCCACCTACCATATATCGTATATGCAGCTTTGCGGTCTCATTGTCGGTCATATCGATAATCGAATAGCCTTTAGCCTGAAAACGCTGAAACAGGGACTCCCGCTCCTTGTCACCACCACTCAGTTCGATGCCGACAAAGATCTGGGCTTTTACCGCATTGCAATAACGATAGTTAAACTCCGTTATGCTGCGTTTACCGATCAACTGACAAAAACGTAGAAAGCTACCGGGCTGCTCAGGAATCTGCACAGCAAACAAAGCCTCCCTACGTTCACCAAATTCAGCTCGCTCCGCAACATGCCTTAAGCGGTCAAAATTGATATTTGCACCACTGTTAATGGCAATCAGATCCTTGCCCTGGCAACCCTCCCGCTTTACATAATGCTTCAAGCCGGCAACAGAGAGGGCACCGGCAGGCTCCGCAGTAGTTCGTGTATCGTCATATATATCTTTGATCGCGGCGCAGATCTCATCGGTATTGACCAGCACAACCTCATCCACAACCTTGCGTGCCAATCGATAGGTCTCTTTACCAACCTGCCTCACAGCAACGCCATCTGCAAAGATTCCTACCTGTTTAAGCTTGACCCTGCGTTTGGCTTTCAATGCCGTATAGAGGGATGGTGCATCCTCAGGCTCTACGCCAATGATCTTCACCTGTGGATAGACATACTTGATATAGGCTCCAATACCAGCAATCAAGCCACCACCTCCGACTGGAATGAAAACAGCTTCTGGCGGTGTCGGATGCTGTCTTAAAATCTCCATTCCAATTGTGCCCTGACCCGCAATCACCTCGGGATCGTCAAATGGATGGATAAAGGTCAAATCCTGCTCCTTGGCCAACTCCTGGGAACGGACAAAGGCCTCATCATAGGAGTCTCCGGCCAGGACAATCTTTGCCCCAAAATTCCTCACAGATTTCACTTTGATCAGCGGTGTTGTCTTCGGCATCACAATCAGCGCCTGGATCTTCAAGCGTTGAGCTGCCAGCGCCACGCCCTGCGCATGATTACCCGCTGACGCGGCAATAACCCCCCGGCTACGCTTCTCTTCACTGAGATTGATCATCTTGTTATAGGCGCCGCGAAGTTTGAAGGAGAATACCGGCTGCATATCCTCCCGTTTCAGATAGATCTGGTTATCCAAACGGGCCGACAACAAGCTGATGTGGCTCAACGGGGTCTCGCGGGCAACATCATAAACGCGCGCGCGGAGAATCTTTTCTATATATGGCAAGGGCATTGGCTGATCCCAATTAACAATCCGATAACAACTGACTTTCTCTACTTCCGTGGGTATTATTACCCACTGCCGGTAAAAACCGAACAAAAAAACCAATCTGTCAGGCTGACTCTATCTCTTTTTGGATACTTTGCACGGCCCATACCGCAAACCGGTATGGTATAAGCGAATAACAGACACCAAAACGACCAGAGACAACTCAGTGTACAGAACTATCGTAGACGGAGGGATCAAATGAATGCAGATGAACTAAAAAAACAGGCCGCAGAAGCTGCCTTGGCGTACGTAACAGGCGGAATCATTGGCGTCGGAACCGGCTCCACAGTCAACCACTTTATCGACTGCCTGGCCACAATCAAAGGCAAAATTGAAGGCACAGTCTCCAGCTCAGAGGCCTCGACAGAACGCCTGAAACAGCACGGCATACCCGTATTGGACCTCAACTCGACTGGCGACCTGGAAGTCTACATCGATGGTGCGGATGAATCAGACCACTACCTCAATCTCATCAAGGGCGGCGGCGGCGCCCTGACCCGGGAAAAGATCATTGCCGGTGCGAGCAAAAAATTTGTCTGTATCGCGGATCAGAGCAAGCTGGTTGATATGCTCGGCACCTTCCCACTGCCGGTCGAGGTCATCCCCATGGCCAGAAGCCATGTTGCCCGACAGCTTGTTAAACTGGGCGGCACACCGGTTTGGCGTGAAGGATTCACCACAGACAACGGTAATGTCATCCTGGATGTTCACAACCTTGAAATCATGAAGCCGAGAGAGATGGAGCAACAGATCAATGCCATCGCCGGCGTTGTGACAACAGGCATATTTGCCTTACGCGGCGCGGATGTGTTGATTCTGGGAACTGAGGATGGGGCTAAAACTGTCGAGCCGAAATAAGCCACAGATCTCGTCTGCCTGCCGATTCAGCTAAGCCAGCCGATTAGAGGAGAACCCATCGGTTATTCCTCTACAGGCATAAACGACAGGCAGATTACTGTGGGACAGAGGCAAGCCGGACAGTGAATTCACTCAGCCAGCCCAGAAAAGGATCACGCCAGAACGGCAACCCACCTTGATCCTTCATCAAACTATCAAATCGAGCCTCTGATAAAACGAAGGCAAAAAAAAAGCGGGGCTCATTGAGCCCCGCTTTTCGATACAACCAGTTCTAACAACTATTAGAAGTTGTGGTTGACCTGGAAGCTGACAACGCTTGATTTGTCGCCGCTGTCATCCATCTCAGAGTTTACGTAGTAAGCAGCAACCTGGGTACGCTTGCTCAGGTTGTAGTCGTAACCGAAACCGAAACCATCGTGGCTGCCGGTACGGAACAGGTTGGCGGTGGAGTCGTCAGAGTCAACTTTGAAGTATTTAGCTTTGACGTTACCAGGGCCGGCTTTCACAGAACCGTTCACCATGATACTGGTGGAATCGTCAACACCGTTCTCGATGGTGTCGTAGATCAGACCAACTTTGAACATGTCGTGGCTGTAACCAAGACCAAGACGTACGTTCTCGTGATCATCACCAGAGGTAGCAGGATGAACAGTGGTCTCAGGGGTAGCTACTTCCAATGCAACAGAAGCGAATACACCGAAGTTAGAGTACATCAGAGCCAGAGAGTAAGCGTCGGTCAGGCCATCAGCCTCTTCGCCTTCAACTGAAGTAGTGTTCTCACCAGGAACCAGAGCAACAGCAGCGGTCAGGCCGCCCATTGCAGGTGAGATGTAAGCCAGGGTACCGTCAGCACGCAGATCGAGCAGATCTTCGGTGTAGCCCAGGTTGTTATCAACAGCGGTGTCACCGAAGTAGTCCAGAGAACCGGTGGAGATTTTCAGAGGGGTGTCGTGACGACCCAGAACAACAGTACCGAAACCGCCAGCCAGGCCGACGAAAGCGTTACGAGCGCCCAGAGCACCGTTACCAGCAAATTCGTTGCCGCCAACGTTGGTAGAGATGTTCACGCCGTATTCAATTTTGTAAACACCGGTCAGACCGTTGCCCAGATCTTCAGAACCCTTAACGCCAAGACGGGAGGTACGGTTGTTGATCTGAATTTCGTCGTCGCCGCCTGCATCAGAGAAATCTACGATGTCGAGAGACTGACGAACTTTACCGTAGATAGTGGCATCAGCCATGGCTGCAGCAGGTGCTACCAGAGCAGCAGCGATTGCCAAAGAAAGTACTTTTTTCATTTGAGTTAACTCCGAAGAATTGATGGGTAGAAAAATTGACTACGATGCAGATATTAGACAACGAAATTCCAAATTGCAAGCCTTTTTTTGCAAAAAAGACACATAAACCAATACTGTTGCAAAATTGATACACACAAAATAAAGCAATTATTAATTAAATATATATCAGTTATTTAACTAATTTATTTAGACAATTTTCTAAATTTTGATTCGATTAAAACCAAGCTAACTACTCAGTTATTGTTGCGCCATTTTTAGCTGCTCATTCATCACAACATTAGAAATACACTACCAACAAAAATACTCTAAATAACAGCAAGATATCTCTATTTGAGAATTTACTTTATGAATAATCCCTATGAATTACCTGATTAAGCTAGGGTATCTGGAGCGGAAAATATTAAGAATAAGTTAATGGAATGGTTGCCGACGTAAAAAACAGACACAACCTTATAAATACAACTAATCTGGCAAGCCTGGCGGCCCATATCATGCGCTTATACGCCAGGCATGACCCGATGACGCAGAAACTCACCCAGATCTTGAGTTGCCTGGTAGCGATCCGCCACCCCGAGGATATAACCCAGTGTCCGAGGGATATCCTGCAGATAGCCGGGTTTGCCATCGCGCTTGTTCAGCCTGGCGAATATACCGCTGGCCTTTAAATGTCGCTGCACCCCCATCAGATCAAACCAGCTCAGAAAGCTCGACTCATCCTGCTCGGCAAGCACACCGGATTGGCAGGCCAACTCAAAGTAGCCCATTGCCCAGGCCTCCACCTGTTCGGTTGGCCATTCGATATAACAATCCTTCAGCATCGAGACCAGATCGTAGGTGACCGGACCGATCACCGCATCCTGGAAGTCGATAACACCGGGGTTGTGGGAATCAACGACCATCAGATTGCGTGAGTGGTAATCCCGGTGCACACAGACCTGGGGCTGTTGCAGTGCATTTTCAGCCAATAGCTGAAACAGCTCATCCAGTAACTGCCGCTCATCTTGACTCAACTGTAGTTTCAGATGAGCTTCCAACAACCAGTCACGAAACAGCGCCATCTCATTGATCAGCAGATTCCGGTCATATTGGGGCAACCCGCGTCGCGGACCATTGGCCTGCAGGGTCACCAGTGCCGCCAGTGCATCACCATAGAGATGATCCACTGTCTGGGGATTCAAACGATCCAGATAGAGCACATCTCCCAGATCCTCAAGCAACAGAAAACCTTGCTCCAGGTTCATGGCATGAATATGAGGCACATTCAATCCGATACGTTCAAATTCATTCGCAATTTGAATGAAAGGCTTTGTATCCTCTTTGTCAGTTGGCGCATCCATTGCGATATAACTGCCATTACTCACACCGATGCGAAAATAGCGTCGAAAGCTGGCATCACCGGAAGCCGGCTCAAAGGAGTAGTCGCCGATCTCCGGAAGTGTGTTCAGCCAATTTTTGAGCTGCGCGATACGTTGTGGCATGAAGACTCCAAATGCTGCTACCTGATAAATCTGATGCGGAGGAATGTACAGAATCGGTAAAGGCTCGTCACCTGCTCTTGTATAACCAAGAGACAATTCACTCCGCAAATGTACACAAATGGTTGCTGAGTGCTGGATAGGCCAGGAGCAAGTTCACGATGGACCTCAAGTGCACATCCAGTCACTCGATTCGAGAGTTCATCAAATTCCATCTTTCGTGACCTTCGTGGTAAAAAATCAAATTATCCTTGAATTCTGATCATCCGACATGATGAGTCAACTGCACGAGCCGCCTATTCATTACCAGGTTAAGTCCGCCGGTCTTTTGCACCACGAAGGACACGAAGAGCACGAAGTACTTTTCTCTCATCTCTTCGTGTGCTTCGTGCTCTTCGTGGTAAATAAATCAGTCATCCTTGAACTTAGGGCCTGTTAACACTAACCCTATAGGCCCTGTTAGGCCTGAAGGGCATATTGGATTAGTGTTAACAGACCCTAGAATCCCTGGCTTGAGAAACCAACTATGGGAGCAACAACTCATTTCCCGGTTCACTCTGCCGCTCCAGTACACCTCAAAGGGCGCATAGAATACGAAGACTCTTATGGGTTAAGGGTTCTCAGCAACATAATCCTGACTTGTTTCACTCTTCTGCCGTTTTGAAACCCGGTTGCGCAGATCATCAGCGATCAGATAGAAACAGGGAAGCGCCAGCAGGATCAGCAGGGTCGCAAAAACCAGACCGAATCCCAGGCTGACCGCCATCGGCGAGAGAAACGCGGTCTGACCGGTTGCAAAAAAGATCAGTGGCGAGATTCCCAGGAAGGTGGTTGCGGTAGTCAGCAGTATGGGTCTTATACGAACCCTTCCCGCCTCCACCATCGCCTCTTTTCTTTCCCAACCTTCACGTCTGAGGCGTTTGGCGAAATCGATCAGAATCAATGAATCATTAACAACAATACCGGTCAACGCAAGAAAACCGATCAAGGATAAAAACTGCAGATTGAAGTCGAACAACCAGTGACCGAAGATGACTCCAATTGCACCGAAGGGTATGGCAAACATCACCACCAATGGGTCGAGCAGTGACTTGAACAGTGCGGCCAGAATAAAAAAGATCACCGCCAGGGCGATAATCCCGGCCCGCTTCATCCCTGCCATCGACTCCTGGGCCTTTTTCTTCTCGCCGAGAAAGATGATGCGTTGCTCCTCTGGCAGACTGGAGAACTCGCTCTTGATCTGCTCGATCACCTGATTCGGCGTGGTGATCTTGGCATCCACTTCAGCGGTCACGGTCGCCAATCGACTCAGGTTGCGCCGATTGATGGTATTGAAACCCCGGGCTTCCTGAATGTCCGCCACATCGCCAAGATAGACCGTGCGCCCATCGTCCAGGGTGAACGGCAGACGTGACAAAGCACCCGCATCATGACGCAACTCGTCATCATAGATCAGACGTACCGGTATGCGCTTATCTTGCCAGCTCACATAGGAGAGCTTGAGTCCGAGAAAACCGGTTCGCACCGCGTCCGCCAATTGGGTTTGAGTCAGCCCCAAGCGGCGCCCCCGCTCGTTCAGTTCATAGCGATACTCAAGCTTGCCCGGGTCCATATCCTGGCGGGCATCCGAAATACCCGGTAGCCGCTCGACAAAACTGCGAATCGATTCTGCACTGCGACTGATCTGAGTAACAGACTCACCCAGAACACCAACCTCCAAATCGGCACCTGCCGGCCCACCCTGGGCACGCAGTATCGACATCCGCTGTATACCCGGGACCTGTTGCAGTGCCTGACGCACCGCATCGATCACCTCGGCAGAGCTGCGATCCCGGCTCCCCTCCCTGGTGAACTTCAGACTGACTACCGGCGAGATCCAGCGTTCGATGAAACCCTTAGGCTTCTGCTTTTTCAGATCCACAATCAGCTGAATGTAGCGACTCCCCATGCGCACTCGATGAAAATCAATGAACATCACACCCACATTGGTCAGCAGGGTCTCCAGTTCATCATCACCAATGGTCTGCATCAACGTCTCTTCCAGCTTATCAGCCAGTCGTGATGCCTCATCGATACTGTAGGTGCTCGGCGCCTCGATGTTGACGAAGAACTGCCCTACATCCACATGGCCGAACAGCAGAAACGGCACCCTGGTGGCCGCAAAGGTAACGGCAATCGCCAACACACCCACACTCAACATGGCAACCGGATAGCGGTAGTCGAGACACTTGCGCAACAGCTGGGTATAGCGCCGGTTAAGTGCCGACCAATCGATCCTGCCTTGTTTACGGGTTTTCGCTTTGCGTAAGAACTCTTTCGCATGGGATGGCAGAACCCCGAACGCCTCCAGCAGTGATCCCATCAGTGATGAAGTGACCACCACCGGGATCACCGATATAAAGGCTCCCATGGTTCCACCGATCGCGAACATCGGCATGAATGCGGCAATGGTTGTCGAGGTGGAGGCAACCACTGGCCAGTAGACCTCACGGGTTCCCTGGGTTGCCGCATAGGTGGGCGATTCACCCGACTCCAGATGGCGATAGACATTCTCACTGACGATGATCGCATCATCCACGATCAATCCCAGTGCAATCAGAAAGGCGAACAGGGAGACCATGTTGATGCTGTAACCCAACATATAGAGGGCGATGACAGCCACCAGAAAAGAGACCGGAATACCCAGTGCGGTGATAAACGCCACACGGAAGTTGAGCATCAGATAGAGCGCCAGCAAGACCAGCGCCAGACCAACGATGCCGGATGATTTCACCGTCTCAAGACGGTTTTTGACGTAAACAGAAAGATCACTGAACAGCCCCAGCCTCACACCGGCCGGCAGAGATTGCTGGCGCTCAGCCACATAGGCCCGAACCAGTTTGGCCACTTCGATGGTACTGGCCTGACTGGTTTTGTTGAGGGTCAGATTAACAGAGGCTTTGCCATTGAAGCGCCCCAGGGTCTGCGCCTCCTCATGACGCAGCTGAACCTGAGCAAGATCTCCTAATCGCAGCTGCCCACCCATTTCGTTGCTACGCAAAACAATCGCAGCCATCCGTTGCGGATCGGGAGGCACTCCCATACCTCGCAAGCGGATATCCCCACCGCTGGACTTCAAGGTGCCGCCGGGAAGATCGCGCAGATTGTTGCGCAGCGCCTTGGAGATCAGATTCAGGGAGACACCCCGGGCAGCCAGCACCTGAGGATCGACCACTACCCAGATCTCCCACTCCCGGTCACCGGCCACTCCGACCGAAGCCGTGCCGGGTATCTGTATCAACTCATCCTTGATCTGCTCGGCCAGCAGATAGAGTTCACCTCGGGATATCTCACCATAGAGACTGACAGAGATGACCGGAAAGCGGGTTTCAAGCCTGGCCAGTTCCGGCTCTTCCGCCTCTGAAGGCAGATCATCCACCTGGTCGAGTGCGGTACGCACTTTGCGCATGAAGTTGTCCACATCAGAACCGCTTTTCAACTCGATCAGAATGTTGGACAGACTCTCATTGCTGGTGGAGCTGATCACATCGATATCGGCCAGGCCATCCAGCTCCTGTTCGATCGGCAGGGTAATCTGTCGCTCGACCTCTTCAGGTGATGCCCCCTCGAAGAGGGTCTTGATACTGACCTTGTCCTGCTCCACCACAGGAAACATCTCCTGAGGCATGGCGTACCAGGAGACCAGCCCGGCCATCAGGATGATGACCAGCAACAGGTTGACGATCAGCGGATTACGAATGGAGAAATCAATCATCCGGCTTGAGATCCTCTATCTGCACCTCATTACCCTCACTCAACACGTCCACATCCCGTGCCACCAGTTGCTGATTCGGCTGCAGGCCATGCTGCACGATCTGCAGCTCCCCATAGCGCAATCCGGGGATAATCTCCTGACGGACCAGTTGATTGTCCCTGATCAGAAACACATAGTGCTTACCCTCTTCGCGCAGCAGTGCTGAAGCGGGTACAACCAAGGCCGCTTTTCTCTCTTTCAATGGCAGTTTGACCTGCCCCAGCTGCCCCGGAATCAGGCCCCTGTTTTCAACCTGAATGCGTAATGGATGGGTATGGGTCTGACTGTCCGGATCATATTGCAGGGCGATCAGCTTTCCACTTACCTGTTGCTCATCGATCTCAACAGCCAATTGTTGTCCCAATTCCAGCGCCGCCACCACGTCACCATTGACTGCGACCCGAAGCTCCAGATTACGAGTATCGATCAGCTCCAGCACCAGGGTATTGGCGCTCACATAGTCTCCGGCCTCCGCCATCACCCGGTTTACCCGACCACTGAAGGGGGCCAGTAGCCGGGTGCGATCAAGATTCCGCTGTGAACGACTGTGTGCTGCACGCTGTCGTTCAATGCGTGCTCTGTTACTCTGCAGGCTGAATGCCAGACGCGCCTCTTCAGCCTGTAGATTGATCAGTTGCTGACGGGAGCTCTCAAGGGTTGAAACCGATGCCAGTGAGCCCTTGCCGAGTTTTTCCAATCGCTCATATTCTCGTTCAGCCAGACGTCGGTTCTCCCTGGCCAGTCCGAGTAGCTTCTGATCACGCTGCAAGGTGGCCTGGGTCTCACTCAGCTGTGAGGCGGCTTCAGTCAAGGCATCCTGGTAGTCCGCATCCTCCAACTGCAGTAACAGACTCTCCGCCTCGACTCTCTGCCCAGGCTCCACATGACGCTGTAGCAATTCGCCGGACACCTCAAATCTCAATGACGCGGTCTGATGGGGACGCAGCACCCCGGTATAGGAGACTTCCGGCAGCACATCACGCTGCACCACACGGGTCACTTCCACCCGGGTAACCACAGGCTCTTTGATCTCCATATTGGCCTCTGGCCGGGTGGCAATCAGAAGCAGCACGGTCAATACGGTGACAATCAGAATCGCCAAGCTCAGCAGAAAACGGCGGGTAACAGTGGTCAAGCTCAATCCTCATGATGCGAAGAATTTGATGTCCGGCAGATTCTATGCGAATTTATCCCGGCCTGCGTGATGATTTATCAATAGCGAACCCGTTGTACGGCACGGTTATCGCAAATAATCAGATTTGCAGTCACCGGCAGGCTTTCACCTGAATCCACTTGATCAGGTTAAATAGCACTTGCGAGTAGTGACGGTTACCCTATTTACCCCTCAGTGCAAACCAAGAGCAGAGTGCAACAGGCCACGTCAGAATCGTCAAACAGTATGAAACACCGCACCAACAAAGGTTCCCCAGTCTGCTGCTGCATCAGGCAGACATCTCCTCAATAATGTCCACCGGCAGATACGATTGCAAAACAGAGAGAGGGCCAGGCAAAGCCGTTAAGATGGCCTGCTGGTTCAGCCTGTCACTGCTCTGGCCTTGTGTTGTCAACACCGCGGACCTCTCCAGACTGGACCAGGGGATCAATTGGACTGGCTGCTCAAGCCAAATACTTCAACATGACGACGCAATACCGCAAAGGCCCGTCCCACAACAGCCGATACAACTGAGTGCCGACCAGATCAGCCACGATCAAAATTCGGCGCAGACAGAATTGAGTGGCGCGGTAAAACTCTGGCGGCTCGATGGCTATGCGGAAGCTGACCGATTAACCTATTTCGAAACACGTCGAGCTGCAGAGCTGTTCGGTCATCTTTTCGTCCATCAGCCAGGACTCCGCTTCAGCGCCGACCAGGGTTATCTGGAACTGGACAACCAGCGTGGCTGGCTTGATCAGGTGGAGTTTCGTCTGACCGCCGCCAATGCCCGGGGCGCGGCAAGCAAAGTCGAACTGCTCAATAAGCAGCAGTCAAACTATCAGGGTGTCACCTACACCACCTGCCCCCCCGGTAATAACGACTGGAGTCTCGCCGCTGCAGACCTGGAGATCGATATGGCGGAAGGCTGGGGCAGCGCCACACATGCCCGGCTAAGGCTCGGCCGTGTGCCGATACTCTACCTGCCCTATTTCACCTTTCCTGTGGATGATCGCAGAAAAACCGGTTTTCTGATCCCCTCGGCAGGCTCTTCCAACCGACGGGGCACAGAGCTCTCCACCCCATACTATTTCAATCTGGCACCCAACTACGATGCCACCCTGACCCCTCGCTGGATGAGTAAACGGGGACTCATGATGGGGGCCGAGTTTCGCTATCTTGGTCGCCGACAACAGGCAGAGATCAGTGGTGAGTATCTACCCAACGACCAGCTTGAGAGTCCGGACCACGGAGAAGAGCGACGCGCTTTACGCTTCTATCATATCAGTCGACCGATCAAGGGCATGACCACCCGCATCGAAACCGATGCGGTGAGTGACAGTGACTATCTGGATGACTTCGGCACCGGCCTGGCGATCACCAGTACCCGTAACCTGGAACGGGTAGGCGAGATCCGTTATCGCCTCGGCAACTGGCATTTGCTCGGCAGAGTGCAGAGTTTTCAGACCATCGATGAGACCCTGAGTCAGAGCAGCCGCCCCTATCGCCGACTGCCACAACTGCATACCAGCTACCGCAGCTATGACAACCCATTTGGTATCAATCTTGGTTTTCGCGGCGAATACACCCACTTCAAACACGACACGCTGACCAACGGTGAACGACTGATTCTACGCCCCAGCATCAGTCTGCCCATGCGCCGCAGCTGGGGCCATCTGACACCCAACCTGAGCCTCAACTACGCTGCGTACGATCTGCAGCTTGACGATCCCGCTGAAGAGAGCAAACCGGACTATTTTGTACCGGCCTTCAGTCTCGACAGCGGGCTGGTGTTCGAACGCGAGACCTCCTGGTTCGGCCGCAATGCCTACCAGACGTTGGAACCCAGGCTCTACTATCTGTATGCCGAACATGATGATCAATCGGACATCCCGGATTTCGACACCGCCGACTTGGACCTGAAATTCTCCAATCTGTTCAAACAGAACCGGTTTACCGGCAGTGACCGGTTCGGTGATGCCAACCAGCTCGCCTTCGGTCTGACCACCCGCTGGTTCCAGGCCGATAACGGTCTGGAACGATTACGCGCCAGTATCGGTCAGATCTACTATGCCGAAGACCGGGAGGTTCAGCTGACCGGTTCAACAGAGGAAGACCCATCGTCAGCGATTGTGGCAGAATTGGCAGCCCGCTTCGGTTCAGCCTGGCAGACCAGCCTGAGCCTGCGCAGAAACCCGCACCTGGAAGAGGATAATATCGACAAGGGCCGCTTCACCCTGCGCTACCGTACGGCAGCCCATCAGCTGTTCAATGTCGATTACAATTTCAAGCGGAATTCGATCGAGGATCTGGATGTTTCGGTCTACTGGCCCTTTGGCCAGCAACTCAGTGTGTTCGGAAAATGGAAGCACTCATACCTTTATGATAGGAATATGAATAGAATAGTAGGTTTCGAGTATGGTGGCCGCTGCTGCTGGAAACTCAGAACCTTTTACCAGCGCTATGTGGCCAATGAGGATAAAGATGAAGAAGAGGAGTCGCGATTTATGCTGCAACTTGAGTTGCGGGGTCTCGGTTCACTGGGTCAGCAGGCTGACCGGGAACTGGAGGAGTCCATCTATGGTTACCAGCCTGAGCGATAGTCATGTCTGAGCGATCCTCATCCATCTCAATGCTTCTGCTGCTCGGCCTGCTGTTCTCCAGCACCATTTCATCGGCGGCGGTGAAAGAGCTCGATTACATCGTGGCGATTGTCAACGACGACATCATTGCGAAAAGCGAACTCGACAATAAAACCCGGGAAATGCTGGCCCAGATGTCGCAAAAGCGGAACAACCTGCCGCCGATGAAGATCATCCAGGAGCAGATCCTGGAACGCATGATCGCCAAACGATTGCAACTGCAGGCTGCCAGCCAACTGGGATTGAGTGTGGATGACGCCACCGTCACCAAGGCAATCGCCAATATTGCCGAAACCAACAACATCACCCTGCTGCAACTTCGCGAAACTCTGGAAATGAACGGCATCAGTTTCCCCCTGTTCCGGGAACAGTTGCGGGAA
The DNA here is from genome assembly GCF_058244685.1 of Candidatus Thiodiazotropha sp. AKAK2. Taxonomy (NCBI): domain Bacteria; kingdom Pseudomonadati; phylum Pseudomonadota; class Gammaproteobacteria; order Chromatiales; family Sedimenticolaceae; genus Candidatus Thiodiazotropha; species Candidatus Thiodiazotropha sp. AKAK2. The sequence goes on from NZ_JBSYOP010000008.1 coordinate 93,521, forward strand.
GATATCCTGATAAACCGCCTGAAACAGAAAGAGGTGATCAACCGGATCGTCATCACCGAACAGGATATCAAGAATTTTCTTGCCCGGGAGATGGGCTCAAGCCGCCAGAGAACCGCCGTACGGCTGTTGCACATACTGATCGCAACACCGGAAGGGGCCTCCCCCCAGGATGTACAGGCAGCAAAAAAACAGGCAGCCGATATCCATCAGCAACTGCTTGAGGGTGGTGATTTCAGTGAACTGGCGATACGCCACTCGGATGGTCGCCAGGCCCTGGAGGGGGGGGACCTGGGCTGGGTTGAGACCTCAAGGATACCCAGCCTGTTCACCAGTGTGGTCGATGAGATGGAGGCGGACACTATCAGTACCCCAATCCGCAATGCCTCTGGCTTCCATATCGTCAAACTGGCCGAAGTGAAAGGTGGCCAGAAAATGATCATCAACCAGACACATGCCCGTCATATTCTGATCAACACCAATGAGATCGTCTCCGATGACGAAGCTCGCCAGCGCTTGGAAACCCTGCGGGCACGCATCATCGATGGGGATGGCTTTGAGACCCTCGCCAGATCACACTCTGACGACAAGGCTTCCGCCATCAAGGGCGGCGACCTGGGCTGGACCAGCCCGGGAGATCTGGTGCCCCAGTTCGAGGAACAGATGAATGCGATGGCGATCGATGAGATCAGCCAGCCCTTTAAAACCCAGTTTGGTTGGCATATCGTACAGCCTCTGGAACGCCGTCAGCACGACAGCACCGAAGAGGTGCTGAAGAACAAGGCACGGCAGGAAATTCAGAAACAGAAATCGGAAGAAGCGATAGAGTTGTGGCTGCGTCGCCTGCGTGACGAAGCTTATGTTGAAGTACTATTGGAAGAGTTGAGTCCCCCTTGAGAACACGTCTTGCACTTACCCCGGGAGAACCAGCCGGGATCGGCCCTGATATCTGCGTAATGCTGGCCCAGCGGCCCTACCCGGAAACTGAAATCGTTGTTGTTGCGGATCCAGTGCTTTTGCAGCAAAGAGCTGAACGTCTGGGCATTCCGCTGGAAATGCACCCCTTTGATGCCAGTCGGCCGCCCACCCCGTTGCCGCCAGGCCATCTACGCTATCTGCCGGTGGCCTTAGACAACGAAGTCAGCTGCGGCAAACTCAATCCGGCGAATGCACCCTACGTGGTCGAGACCCTGAAACTGGCTACCGAAGGCTGTCTTGAAGGCCGCTTCAACGGCATGGTGACCGGACCGGTTCACAAAGGCGTGATCAACGATGCCGGCCTATCGTTTACCGGCCATACCGAATATCTCTCAGGCCTGTGTGACAATGCCCATCCGGTGATGATGCTGGCAACACCGGAACTCCGCGTGGCCCTGGCAACTACTCATCTCCCCTTGCGGGAGGTCAGTGATGCGATCACCAAGGATCGCTTGCGCAAGGTCGCCACGATCCTGCATAACGATCTACAGAGCTGCTTCGGTTTGAAACAGCCCCGTATCATGGTCTGCGGTCTCAATCCGCATGCCGGTGAGCAGGGCCATCTGGGCCGCGAAGAGATCGAGATCATCGAGCCGGTTCTGGCAGAACTCAACAGCCAGGGTATGCAGCTGATCGGCCCGATGCCCGCCGATACCCTGTTCACTCCGGTCCATCTGCAACAGGCCGATGCGGTGCTGGCAATGTTTCACGATCAGGGTCTGCCGGTTCTCAAACACTTGGGGTTTGGCCAGGCTGTGAATATCACCCTTGGACTGCCGATTGTCCGAACCTCGGTGGATCACGGTACTGCCCTGCCTCTGGCAGGTACCGACCAGGCAGACCTGGGCAGCCTGGTCTATGCGGTGAAGGTTGCTGACACCATGGCCCGGAGTCGCCAACAAGCCAATCGCTAGCGTCTTTACTCAGGAATTCAGTCTGCGAATATCTACTCGCCTGCGATCATCATGTTGTCGATGAGCCAGGAGCCGGTCTGTACGCTGCTGCGGGTCTCGATATCACTGCCCACTTCCTGCAGGCCGAGGAACATCTCTTTCATATTGCCGGCGATGGTGATCTCCTCCACCGGAAACTGGATCTCACCGTTTTCAATCCAGAAACCGGTAACACCGCGGGAGTAGTCACCGGTAACCATGTTGACTCCCTGCCCCATCAGTTCAGTCACCAGCAGTCCTCGTTGCATGCTCTTCAGCAGCCCCTCTCTGTCCTGATCACCGCTGCTGATGCGCAGGTTTCTCACCCCACCCCCGTTACCGGTGGTCTGCATACCGAGCTTTCGAGCGGCATAGCTGTCCAGTACATAACTGGATAGCACCCCGTCCCGGATGAAATCCTTGCGACTGGTCGCCACACCTTCACTGTCGTAGGCTGAACTGGCCAGCCCTCCAGGCAACAGTGGATCTTCATGAATATTGATGAAGGCGGGAAACACCGGTTTTTCCAATTGGTCGAGCAGAAAGCTGGCCTTGCGGTAGAGGGAAGAGCCGCGGATCGCACCGACAAAACTGCGCAGCAGACCCACCGCCACGTCGGCCTGGAACAGCACGGGCGCCTGTTGGGTCTTGATCCGGCGGCCATTGAGGCGGGCCACGGTTCTTTTGGCGGCCATCTCACCCACTGACTCAGCACTCTCCAACTGCCCACCCTTGCGCGCCAGGGTATACCAGTAATCCCTCTGCATACTCTCCCCCTGCTTGCCCAGTACCGCACAACTCAGGCTGTGGCGTGAGGAGGGATAACCGCCAATGAATCCATGGGTGTTGCCGTAGACCTGCAGTCCATTGTGCGAGTTCAGAGTGGCTCCCTCCGAATTGAAGATCCGAGCATCGGTCTCCCGGGCCGCTGTCTCACAGCGAATCGCCAGCTCGATCGCCTCCTCCACACTCTGATCCCAGCGATGATAGAGATCGAGATCGGGCAACTCGGTAGCCATCAATGACGAGTCAGCCAAGCCGGCACAATCATCTTCCGAGGTATAGCGGGCAAAGTTGCAGGCTGCCTCCACCGTCTCCTTGATCGCCTGAGGTGACAGATCCGATGTACTGGCAGAACCTTTGCGATGACCAAAATAGACAGTCACGCCCAAACCGTTGTCCCGGGTGTGTTCGATGGTCTCTGTCTCGCCGAGACGAACCGTTACCGAAAGGCCCGCATCACTGCTGACTGCGGCTTCAGCGGCACTGGCGCCCTGTCGCGTAGCCTCTTGCAGCAGCTCTTCCACCGACTGTTGTAGATCAAGCTGCCTGGATTTCATATCGCTCACTGCTCGGTTCCTCCGACGGTCAACTCATCTAACTTCAAAGTCGGCTGACCGACACCCACGGGTACGCTCTGCCCCTCTTTACCGCATACCCCGACCCCCTTGTCCAGCTTCAGGTCATCCCCGACCATGCTGATCCGACTCATCGCTTCCGGACCGTTGCCGATCAGGGTCGCCCCCTTCACCGGACGTGTCACCTTGCCGTTCTCGATCAGGTAGGCCTCACTGGCGGAGAAGACAAACTTTCCAGAGGTGATGTCCACCTGGCCACCACCAAAATTAACCGCATACAAGCCCCGTTCCACAGAAGCGATGATCTCCTCAGGATTGTGTTCGCCTGCCAGCATGTAGGTATTGGTCATGCGTGGCATCGGCAGATGAGCATAGGACTCACGTCGCCCATTGCCGGTTGAGGCGGTATTCATCAGTCGGGCATTGTGCTTATCCTGCATATAGCCCTTCAGAATGCCGTTTTCGATCAACACGGTATTCTGACTCGGTGTGCCTTCATCATCGATATTCAGGGAACCCCGACGCCCGGGCAACGTGCCGTCATCGACAACGGTGCAGCAACTGGAAGCGACCTGCTCACCGATACGCCCACTGAAGGCTGAGGTGCCTTTGCGGTTGAAATCCCCCTCCAGGCCATGACCGACCGCTTCATGCAGCAGTACACCAGGCCAGCCCGGGCCCAGTACAACCGGCATGGTTCCCGCGGGTGCATCGACCGCATCGAGGTTGACTAACGCCTGCCGCACCGCCTCTCTGGCATATTCGAGACCACGGGACTCCTGGATGAAATAACCAAGACTCTCCCGCGCACCTCCACCACTACTACCTTGCTCCCGACGTCCATTGTGCTCAGCGATGACATGTACATTCATGCGGACCAGCGGCCTGACATCCGCACTCAGGGTACCGTCAATGGCTGCCACCAGGATGATGTCCTGCGCCGCGACCAGACTGACGATCACCTGCTTGACTCTTGGATCCTGTTTGCGCGCCTCCCGATCCAAAGCCTGCAGCAGCTCGACCTTCTCTGCTTCGTTCAGGCTGGGTAGCGGATTCAGTGGCGCATAGAGCTGTTTGGCGATCGGGGTTCCGGCGATCTGCACACGCTGACTGCCACCACTTCGGGTTATCGCGCGAGCGGCTCGGGCCGCCTCCTGCAGGGTGGGTAACTGCAGCTCATCCGAGTAGGCAAAGCCGGTCTTCTCACCACTGATCACCCGAATACCGGCACCCTGTTCGATATTGTGCGCCCCCTCCTTGATGATGCCATCCTCCAAAACCCAGGATTCAAGCCGGCTGGATTGAAAATAGAGATCCGCGGCATCCACTCCCTGCCCGGTCAATTCACCCAGCATTCTGTCCAGGTCACTTTCACCAAGCCCCACCGGGGCGAGAATATTTTGTTGTGCTATTTGAATCAGATCTGACATGTTGTTTCCAGCCAGTCGGCTGTTTTTAGGCCTGTTAACAAGATTCCAATCAGCCCTGCCGGGACTCTTTCTTGTCCCGCAAGGCGGAGTGAGCGAGGTGTCGCTCTACAGAAACGAATGATATCGCAGCTGAGCAATAAAATAGCCACAGACACCCGCAGTTTATTGGGGCCTGTTAACACTGATCCAATGCTTAATAGAGCTGCCTGTGATCGATCGTCGGAAAGGTGCGCCTGATGGTCTTCTGGTATTCCGTATCAAGTTCGACACTCACATAGCCGGTACCTCTTGGCACCTGGCTGAGTACTGTTCCCCAGGGATCGACAATCATACTGTGGCCATGGGTCTCACGACCACTGATGTGGTATCCCCCTTGTGCGGCCGCAATCACAAACGCAAGATTTTCGATCGCCCGCGCTCTAACCAGGGTTTTCCAGTGAGCCTTTCCGGTCATCGCGGTGAATGAGGAGGGTACGGCAAACAGTTCCGCGCCCTGATCCAGCAGTTTGCGAAACAGCTCAGGAAAACGCAGATCGTAGCAAACCGCAATTCCCAGCTTGCCAAATGGCGTTTCCAAAACCACCGGCTGGTCACCGGGTTCGATGGTGCTGGACTCCACATAGCGCTCATCGGTTTCAACCAGATGGACATCAAACAGATGGATTTTATCGTAGCGAGCGACCCGACGACCCTGGTCATCCATCACCAGACAGGCAGCCCGGACTTTACCGCCCTGACTGGCGCGTAAGGGGATTGTCCCCCCTACCAACCAGACACCATAGCGCTTTGCCATCTGGCTGAGAAAACCCTGCAACGGTCCATCTTCCGACTCTTCGCAGAGGGTCAGCATATCCCGGTCATGCTCCCCCTTGAAGGCAAAATTCTCAGGCAAAACAACCAGGCCCGCACCGTTTTCACTTGCCTCGCCAATCAGCCGTTCCGCCTCCAGAAGATTGGCGCTGACATGGGGACTTGACGCCATCTGGATGGCAGCAACTTGATTTTTCTTACCACTCATAATTCAATCTAATCTGTTTAAACTCAGCCAATGTCGGACCATTCAAGCAAATAATCCAGACCGGTCGTTTGTTATTTCATCGGATCCCGGCGACAGATTTGCTCACCGAAAATCCTGCCAGAACCAGCAGCATAGCACTATGCAATATCCAACTGCTACCCGGGACAAGCCAACACACTGGGCAAGCACCGGCACCTCTGAAGCCTAATCACCTGGCATTTCCGGCATATGCGTATCACGCTCCTCGTCATCGACCTGCAGTGAAAGCTGATTGAAGGTGGGTTTATCCCAACTGCCGGTCACCTCATAGGTGCGCATGGCGATCCGATCAAAGTGTTTACCGAACAGTTGCTGGGTTACCGCCAGCGCCACACCCACTGTGGGGTTTATCGCCAGTGCACCGACCAGTGGCAGGGTGGCGCTCACATTCGGTGTCACCACAACCTGCTGATCATAGGTTCTGCTGCTCAACCCTGTGCGTCCCCGTATGTCGACCATCGCGGCGGTACTGCGCAATGCCAGATCCGTGGTGTAGGCATCGCCATCATTCAGCACAAAGTTACCCTGGATACTGTCAAACGCCATGCCCTTGGAGAAGAGATCGGAGAAGTCGAGAGCCAGTCGTTTACCGAGTGCGTTCAGACTGAACAGGCCGATCAGACGCCCCACCCCCGGATCCACATTATCGACCGCACCCTTACCCACATCCAGCCAGATACTGCCATACAGATTCTCAGCCCCCATCTCCAGCGGCGAAGTGGGCCAGTAGAGCTCAGCTTTGACTTCGGTAGGCGCCTTTTCAATACCGGTGGTCAAACCCAGGTGATGTTGCAGATCACCCAGACTGGGGGTCTTCATTTGCAGATTCAGGCCGGTGTTATGGCCCTTCGGTGAGACACGCCAATAGCCCTGCCCCGACAGATCGATGGTATGTCCGATCAGGGTCAGGTTGTTGATCGTGATTCCGTTGTTTTCCTTGCTCCAGGTGAGGTTTCCCTTGCCGATCGGCCGATCATTGATAAAAAGCTTGTCTACGGAAAAGTTGATTGCCGGCACATCTCTGGGGTCCAAATCGTTTTGCGGATCTGTCTCCGGCTGCTCACCGGTAATCGCCGAGGCCAACTCATCAAGATCCAATTTGATGAAATCGAATCGCCCAAGGATCGGCTGATTCTGCAGATCGCTCGGCACCTGCATGGTGCCCTGTACCGTGTCCGAGGTCAGATTGACCCGGTAGCCATTGGCAAAGTTCTTATAGGTAAACTGGGTCTGGGGACAGGCGGTACCCAGCGCGGTGAGTTCATCGACCCGCAGGTTCATTTCAATACGCGGCATTGGCGTGTCAGATTGATTGGCCTGCTGATTGACCCAGGCGATCCATTGGTCGGCGTTGAGCCGATCGAGCTGTCCACTGAGGTGAAATCCTTCAACGCCATCCAGGCTGAGAGGCTCCCGCTGAAAGCCGATCGCGGCTACCCAGGGCTTCTCCTGATCATCGTAGAGACGTAGCAGACCATGGGTATCGTCAGCGTAACTCACTCTCAGTTCAGTACTGGAATCACTCAGAAAGTCCACTCCCAACTTGAGTTCCCGGGGTTCCTCTGGAGCCTTGATCAAGGGTGCAGGCAGATCGACTTCCACACCGACCAGCTCAGATGTCAGGCTCATTCTCACCGGCACCCGACTCGGCTGATGGGCAATACTGAACTCCAGATCAGCGCTGCCCCGGCCTTTAAAATATTGCAGATACCAATCAGGAAACTTCTTATGTAGCTTGGCCAGATCCAAAACGCTGTTTGCATTGATGCGGGTCCAGTCCCTGCCCTGATGCCGATAGGGGGCGATATCGAATTGCACCGGTTCATTGAGAAACTGCGCCTGCAACTTTTTCCCGCTGACACCGGAGCTGTCGAACTTCACCTCACCGGTGATCGACTTCAAGTCGACATCCGCCTGCTTGACCCGCAGTGCCGCGCGCTGAAAATCGATCGCTCCTTCAACCGACAACTCACCCCGACCCTCTTCCAGTGGAATCTCCAGATCCACGATCGTGCGGGTTCTACCGCCAACCGACACGGCTTCGACAAATGGCTGAAAATCCTCTTTAAGCGGGGTATCACCCAGGATTGCCATGATGTCTTTGAATGGTCCCATCGCCTCCCCTTTGATCTTCACCGGGGTTGGATTGCGCAGCTCATCGATCTCAACAGAGACATCCCGCAGCCGGCTGTTGAGCATCACCCCCTCCTCAAGCCTGGCTTTCAAACCGTTATTGATGAAGTGAACTTCCGCCACCGCTTCCGAGAGAACCGGCCACTCGGACATATAGTCGAGCAGTAGATCCTCAACCCCGAACCAGACCTCGAACCGACCTTCGTGGGCTTTGAAGGGAAAATCACTCACCGGACCATAGAGCAGGAAGCTGCCCGATTTCACATGCCCGCTGACCATCGATTTGTCCAGCCACTCCACCAAACCTTCGGGCATCACGGTAACCGGCAGATATTCACTTTTACGAGAGCCGTCCGCATCCCAGAAATCGGTTTGAATATCGGCGAACAGATCCTTGCCGCTGATTGGAATCTGCAGCTCGATGCGCGACAGGGTCTCCATATCCGGATTGCTCATCTCAAGATGATCGGTCTGCATGTGCAAACCGCTCTGCAGATCAAAATTCCACAGGAAATCACCCTTTACCCGGTCAGCCTGCAGCGGCCTGCGAAACAGTTGCGGGTAGTCGATGGTGAGATTGTCGCTGTCGATCTTCAACCAGCCGCCCGACTGGTTACCATCGAATGACATCTTCAAACCGGCCGTACCCGGAATACTCTCCCAGGAATTTGAGATGAACTTTTCAACCTCACCCTGCAGCTGCCAGGTCATCTCCTGCCCGGGCAACTGCTGCAGATAGAAATCGAGCCCCGTCAGGTCACCCCGGGGATTCAGTCCCAGCAGAGCATTCTGCAGATCCCTGGCCGGCAGCTCGACAATCGAAATCAGATCGTGGGCCGTATCGAGGGAGAGATAGTCGGCTCGCAGCTCGAATCCGGCACCCTGCTCAGCCGATTTCCACCAGGTGGCTTCAAGACCACCTTCGGGCCACTCCCGCCCTTTCTGAGTCAGCGAGAACTGCTCCAACGCCAACATCCAACCCGCCTCGATCCTCGACCAGTCAAGCGAGGTTACAAGATTCTGAAACGAGAATGATTTATCCTTTTGTCGACCGGTTAGATGCAGATCATGAAGCTCTGACTGCCCACTGACAGTCTGTACCACCCCATCCGCCACATCACCCCATAACTCCAGGTTGGCCCGCCCCTGCTCCACCTGGTATCCACCCGGCAGCCACTCCCCAAGACGGCCACCTAACTGCAGATCCTCGCACTTCAGATAGAACTCACCACTCATCGCCATGGAATCTGCCGATCTCTGACGAAGAGCTGCAATCAGTTCGATCTTCTCCTCTCCCCGATGACCAATCCGCCCAGAGAGTGCGAGCTGATGGCGCAGACCGTTATTCAACAGATCCACTTCCAGCCCACTGAGTCTTAGCGGAGGGCGCCCCTGCAGTGCGCTCTTGATGAGAATCTCCGTATCGACCATGCGTAACCGGTTCTGCTCCAGAAAGATTCCCAACACCGCCGCGGTATCGGATGATTCCCCGGCTCTTTCCATACCCTGTAGTGAGAACGAACCGTCGGCAAACCGCTCCATCTTCAGCTTGGTGCCGACCACTTTGCCACCGCCCAGCTGCAACTGACCGGCCAGCAGGCTCTTCAGCAACTGGACTCTGACGTAGACTTCGGGAGCATACAGCAGCGGTTCTTCGGTCTGCTTGTCCAGTGCACTGACATCCGCAAATTTGAGTACCAGATGGGCGCCTTTGAGTTGCGCCTGTATGGCGCCAATACGGAGTGGCATTTCAGCCTTGTTTTCGAGTACCCGTTCGATCTCCTGACGGTAGGGTTCCAGATCGACTCCCGGCAACAGGAATCGCGCAAGGGTCAATCCCACCGCCAACAGGATCACCAGCCAGGCGATGGTCTGCCAGAACTTCGTGTGAAAATATTTTGCGGCGGCGAGCATGAAAACAGGATTCAGCGGTGGTCAGACCAACACCACATCATAGTGTTCCTGACTGTATAGCTGCTCAGCCTGCAGCTTGATCGGATGGCCGACAAACTGCTCCAGTTCGGCCAGATGGATGGACTCTTCGTCGAGTAGTCGGTCGATCACCTCCTGGGAGGCCAATACCAGCAGGGATTCCACATCAAACTGCCTGGATTCCCGCAGGATTTCACGAAAGATCTCATAGCAGGTGGTCTCTGCCGTCTTCATCGAGCCGCGCCCGCCACAACAGCTGCAGGGTTCACAGAGAACATGCTCCAGGGACTCCCGAATGCGCTTGCGGGTCATCTCCACCAGCCCCAGAGAGGAGACCTCGGTGATGTGGGTGCGCGCATGATCATGGGCAAGACACTTCTCCAGCGCGCGTAAAACCTGTCGCCGATGTTCCGGATCGAGCATGTCGATGAAGTCGATGATAATGATGCCGCCAAGATTACGAATTCTCAGTTGCCGGCAGATCGCCTGGGCGGCCTCCAGGTTGGTCTTGAAGATGGTCTCTTCCAGATTCCTGTGGCCGACAAAAGCACCGGTATTGACATCGATGGTGGTCATCGCCTCAGTCTGATCGATCACCAGATGGCCGCCGGATTTGAGCTGAACTTTACGCTCCAGGGCTTTCTGGATCTCATCCTCCACCCCATACAGATCGAACAGGGGACGCTCACCCGGGTAGTATTCGATGCGGTGTTTGATGTCTGGAATGAACTTTTGCGCAAAACTGATCGATTTCTGGTGGGTCTCCTTGGAGTCGATGCGCACCTTCTCCACATCGGGACCGACCAGATCCCGCAACGATCTCAGGGGCAAGGAGAGGTCCTCATGGATCAGCTCAATGCTTTTTGCCAGTTTGCTTCTCTCCTGGATCGAGCTCCACAGCCGGGCGAGAAACCGCATATCGGATTTCAGCGACGACTCATCCACCCCCTCAGCGGCCGTTCTTGCGATATAACCACCTGAGATTTCGCCTGTTTCCGCGACCTGATTGAGCAATTCACGGAGTCGTTGACGCTCATCCTCTGCCTCGATTCTCTGTGAAATCCCCATATTGCCCAGGGAAGGCATGAACACCAGGTGCCTGGATGGAATGGAGATGTTGGTGGTCAGCCTGGCGCCTTTGGTACCGATCGGATCCTTCAGCACCTGAACAATCACCAGTTCGCCTTCGCGCAACAGCTCATGGATATTGTCGGTCTTCGGCTTGTCGGTTGAGTCTCCGATATCAGAGACGTGCAGGAATGCCGCCCGTTCAAGCCCCACGTCGACAAACGCCGCCTGCATACCGGGCAGAACCCGACAGACCTTGCCTTTGTAGATATTGCCAACCAGCCCCCGTTTTCCGGAACGCTCGATGATGATCTCCTGCACAGCACCGTTCTCAATGACCGCCACACGGGTTTCCGGAGGAGTTACATTAATTAGAATTTCTTCACTCATATCAACTACTTCGTTGTTCTCGTTATTGCTAATCCCTGTAGACAAATGCGCTGCCTCCGAATCTCTTTCATCGGACAATCGGGCATTTTATTAACCTAGAGTCCATGTTGTGTTAGTGGGCTCATCCGATGAGTGAGCCTAAATACATTAATTCATGCAACACATCATTACCTTACGACAGATGTTATCTGTCTCATGTGGAATCTGGGTTTAAGCCCACAACTTAGCAATTTCTCCTCAACCCCGGCACACCGGCGATCTGCAAAGGGGAACAACCCCTTTATCTGAACCAATTCGAGCCTGGTGCGCCCTGTGCGGCCTAAATACTACCTGGGCCTATCAAATTAGTCTTCCCAGCACCAAATTCGATCCCGCCCGATTGCAGTAATTGTGCGGTTTCAAACAACGGCAAGCCCATCACGGCGGAATAACTGCCCTCCAGCCGCGCAATAAATTGTGCGCCAAGCCCTTGAATTGCATAACTTCCTGCCTTATCCAGCGGCTCTCCCGTTTGCCAATAACCGAGCATCTCGGCTTGACTGAGTTTACGAATGGTTACCCGGCTTACCGAGACACTGGTCTGTGGAACCGATCGACACAGGGTCACCGCACTGAACACCTCATGGGTGGTGTCGGAGAGCTGCCCAAGCATCCACAGAGCATGATCCCGGTTTTCCGGTTTCCCCAGGATATGGCCGTTCACAACCACACTGGTATCGGCAGCCAAAACCGGTAATCGAGCGGCTTCACTAAGTTGCCTGAATCCGGCCACAGCCTTCTCCTCAGCCACCCGCCGCACATAATCTGTCGGCTGCTCCTCAGGCAACTGCCCCTCATCGACCTCAATATCGAGCAATTCGAAGCGCACCCCGATCTGTTGCAGCAGCTCGCGACGCCTTGGGGATCTTGACGCCAGGTAGAGGTTGGGCCGGTCACCCATACCGCTATCCGGCACGATGATAGGGGTGGTTGTGCATCAGACTCCAGGCCCGATACAGCTGTTCAGCCACCACCACCCTGACCAGCGGATGGGGCAGGGTTAATGGGGACAGGGACCAACGCCCTTCCGCCTGGTTCAGACACTCCGCCGAGAGCCCTTCCGGCCCACCCACCAGCAGCGCCAGATCCCGGCCATCGCCCATCCAGGACTGCAACTTGCTGGAGAGTTGCTCCGTACTCCAGGCCCGTCCCTGTACATCCAGGGCCACAACCCGACACCCTTTGGGTATCGCTTTCAGCATCTTTTCACCCTCATCCTTCAGGATTCGCTTGATATCGGCCTTTTTACCCCGCTGTCCGGGAGCGATCTCGAGCAGATGGAGATAGCAGTCCCCATTCAGCCGCCGGGCATAGGTCTGATAGCCTTCGACCACCCAGTCAGGCATGCGGTTTCCGACAGAAACAAGATGGATATTCATGCAGGGGGATTGTACGGGATTGTGTCCGTCGATGGGCAAATTTTACATCCGCGCGATCAAGGCCTGATAACAATGAGTCAAGGTGCTGATTCCATGCAGGATCGTAGTTATACCTATTATCCTGTATGCTTCCGCCCCATGAGCAATAAACATCTGACTGAGACCCGTTTTGCCGACTTTGATCTCGATCCCCAGGTTCTGCTGGGTATCCAGGAGGCCGGCTTCGAATACTGCACTCCGATTCAGGCGGAAACCCTGCCGATTGCGCTGACCGGAAAGGATCTGGCCGGACAGGCACAGACCGGTACCGGTAAAACCGCAGCCTTTCTGATCGCTGCCATCGACCACCTGTTACGCAACCCACCATCGGAGCAGCGTCGGGTCAATCAACCCCGCACCCTGATTCTGGCGCCGACCAGAGAGCTGGCGGTACAGATCTACAACGATGCCCAGGCATTGACCCAGCACACTGAGCTGACAACCGCAGCCGTCTACGGCGGCACCGGCTATGAAAAGCAGCGCAAGCAGATCGAACAGGGTGTGGATATCCTGATCGGCACCCCAGGGCGACTGATTGACTATCTCAAACAGCGGGTCTACGACCTGAAAGAGATTCAGGTGATCGTGCTGGACGAAGCCGACCGCATGTTTGATCTCGGCTTTATCAAGGACATCCGCTTTATGTTGCGACGCTGTCCATCACCACAGGACAGGTTGGGCATGCTGTTCTCCGCCACCCTATCCTATCGGGTGCGCGAGCTGGCCTACGAACACATGAACAATCCGCACAGCGTTGAGGTGGAACCGGAGCAGGTGACCGCGGAGAAGATCACCGAAACCTGCTACATGACGGCCAACGAGGAGAAGATCCCGCTGCTGATCGGCCTGCTCAAGCAAATGGAGGACACCCGTACCATTGTCTTCGTCAACACCAAACGGGTGGCCGACAAGGTTTGGGGATTCCTGCAGGGGAACGGCATCGATACAGCGGTGCTCTCCGGCGACGTACCGCAGACAAAGCGCCTCAGCCTTCTGAAGAAGTTTCAGAACGGTGAGCTGCCCGCCCTGGTGGCCACCGATGTGGCGGCCCGTGGCCTGCATATTCCCGATGTCACCCATGTGGTCAATTTCGATCTTCCCGAGGATGCGGAAGACTACGTACACCGCATTGGCAGAACCGCCCGTGCCGGGGCCAGCGGCGAGGCAATCAGCTTTGCCTGTGAGACCTATGCCTTCTCTCTGCCGGACATCGAAACCTATGTAGGCCACTCCATCCCAACCCAGACCGTGGCTACCGACCTGTTGGCCGAGGTGGATCCGAAGAGCCGGGTCTACCCGGAGAAGGGGGCTCGCCAGAGGCATCATCCCAAAGAGGGCCAGAAGAGCCATGGCAAGGGTCATCACCATAAAGCGCACAAACCCAAGGGAGAAGGTAAGCGCAGACGGCGCCGGTCCGGCCCCAAGCCACCCCAGAGCAACAGCGAATAACCCAACAGCGAATAACCATGGACAACAAGTGCGATCGCTGCACCAACTCCAAGTGCTGCACTTACACCACGGAAGCCCTCGGGGTCGCTCCCCGCTCGAAGAGCGATTTTGAACATCTGCTCTGGCAGGTCTCCCATGCCGGGGTGGAAATCTACAAGGACGACGACGGCTGGTTTCTACTGATCGGTGGAAGTTGTGAACACCTACAGCCTGGTGGGGGCTGTGGCATCTACGATCAGCGGCCGCAGATCTGCCGGGACTACGACAACGACTGGTGTGAATTCGATGCCCCTGCGGAGGATGGCTTCGAACTCTATTTCCGCAACTACGCTGAACTACTCACCTACTGCAAAAAACGCTTTAAAACCTGGGGCAATTAAGGCCTTAGACGCCGATCTCACAGGCAATCTGTTGCAGCGGCCCCACTTCCCGGAACTAAGCCGCAATTTCCCGATCCATAGCGTTGACCAAAAACCGCAATAAGGGTTGTTTTCCGATATAATCGGCGGCCTTTTGAGTATCAGCCAATACCGGATTCAACCCGCTATGCCCCCGACAGCTGCACAACTGCAACAACAGTTCATCCAACTTCGCGAAAACAAGATCTTCGAAACCTTCGTTATCCTGGTGATCGTGATATCGGCACTGATGATCGGCGCCAAAACCTACCCGATCCCCGCCTCTGCCGCCCAGGTACTGCGCCTGCTCGACATCGGCATCACCATCTTTTTCCTGGTCGAGATCATCATCCGCATGATTGCCGAGCACAGTCTGAAACGATTCTTCAGCAAGGCCTGGAATGTCTTCGACTTTCTCATCGTCACCGCGAGTCTGATCCCGGTCGATGACAGCGAAGCCGCCCTGCTGGGTCGCCTGCTGCGGATCTTTAGAGTACTGCGACTGGTATCGATCATCCCCGAATTGCGGGTACTGCTGAATGCCTTCGTCACCGCCATTCCCCGCATGGGCTATGTGTCGCTACTGATGTTCATCATCTTCTACATCTACGCCGCCATCGGCAGCATGTTCTTCCATCAGATCAACCCGGAGCTGTGGGGTAACATCACCATTGCCATGCTGACCCTGTTCCGTATCGCCACCTTCGAGGACTGGACCGATGTGATGTACGAGACCATGGATATCTTTCCGCTCAGCTGGTTCTTCTATCTCTCATTCATCTTCATCGTGGCGTTTGTTTTTCTCAATATGATGATCGGAATCGTACTGGAAACCCTGCAGCGGGAGCATGAGGAGTTTTCCCGGGAGAGCGGTGAGGGTGAGGCAGGCGAGGTACACCGAATCGACAGTCGGACCGCCGAGATGGAGCAGCGACTGATCAAGATGGAAAACATGCTGGAGCAACTGACCAGGGATAGAGCCACCACGGATAAGCCCTGACCTAGGGCCGTTTACACTAATCCAATATGCCCTGTTGTACCTGAAAAAACGCCAATCAAGGCGCGAGGAGCGTAGTTTGGTTGTTCCAAATGAGTGTCGAGCAACGCCGAGTGGCGCTTTTGCAGGTGCAACCTTCCGTTTTGATACAAAAAGAGGGAAGCTGGGTCCACGACTGTCCCACAAACTTTCAATCTTCCCAGCAGCAGATCTAAAGCCCCTCTCCCTTGAGGGGAGAGGGGTTGGGGAGAGGGTGTACACGAAGCGTTTAACCTGGCTAGAACCTGAGTCCGTAGGTTCAGGTAAAAGATAAGAACCTCATTGGTCCTTCGTCTTTATCCCGTTGAGCTCATATGAAACTGAGGTGATTATCCTCCCCCTCTCCCCCGGCCCCTCTCCCGCAAGGGGAGAGGGGAGTTAAACTCCCTGCCTTTTTGACATTCGGACGATAACAGTGGCCTCAGGCATCTACTGACCTGTGCCTTTAATGTCTCGATTCTTAATCAGCTATGAAAACCAATAAACGATTAGGCAGTTTACACTATAAAGCACGGAGTTTATGGAACAGCAGTGGGGCTGGGACTGTTGGATTCGTGTTAACAGGCCCTAAGTTATTAAGCTGGCAGAAACTCTGCAGATAGGCTGAAATCCGCAAGAATCGGGTGGTCAGGAGCCGCTTTGATGGGCAGACTGAGGATATTGAACGCATAGAACAGGGTGCCATGACCACAAACAAGCGGCCGGTAGAGCGAAATCACTACACTGTCATCGCTCAGGCGATTGAGTACATCCGCGGCAATCTTCGCCGTCAGCCCAGTCTTGGCGAAATCGCGTCGGCGGTTAATCTGAGCGAATACCACCTGCAGAGGGTGTTCAGTGAGTGGGCGGGCATATCGCCGAAACGGTTTCTGCAATATCTGACCAAAGAGTATGCTCGCAACTCGCTTTTAACCTCGAATGACCTACTCAGCACAAGCCTGCAGAGCGGGCTGTCTGGGCCTGGCAGGCTGCACGACCTGATGGTCACCTGTGAGGCCATGAGTCCAGGCGAAATCAAACAACAGGGTCAGGGCTTGTGCATCAACTATGGATTGGCTCAGTCACCTTTCGGTATCGCTATGATTGCCTGGACGGAAAGGGGCATCGTCGGTTTGAGCTTTCACGACCTGGACCACGCTGAATTGAGTCATGGTCTGCAGCAGACCTGGCCGAAGGCGGAATTGCAGCAAAACGACCTTGAGGCAGGCCATTTGATCAACAGGATCTTCAGTCGCAAGCCCGAATCAGCCCGCTTTCATCTGCTGATGAAGGGCAGTAATTTTCAGATCAAGGTGTGGGAGGCACTGCTCAACATCGGCACTTCCCAGCTCATCTCCTACACCACCATGGCACAGCTGGCCGGATCACCCAAGGCCCATCGGGCTGCCGGCAGCGCGCTTGCTGAGAATCGCATCGCTTTTCTGATCCCCTGTCATCGGGTAATTCGCTCTGATGGAGAGACCGGCATCTATCATTGGGGGGATTCGAGAAAACTGGCGCTGCTGGCCTGGGAGGCCGCGCAGCGCGACAGCGAGTGCAGTGACCTATAATCGTCAACCATTGCAGGAATCTAGACCAGGGCCTGTTAACACGAATCCAATACGCCCTGCTGGGACTGTTTTTATGTCCAGCAAAACAGAATGAGCGCGGTGTAACCCGGCTACATAAGCGAATGATAACGCCATTGGGCGCAAAAACAGACCCAGCCCTTCAGGCACAACAGGCCCTAGATCAGACAGCGCAACCCCTGGGTAATCTCTGAGAAATCCTCGATTGCCGGAAAATCACCACCCGCTCGCAGCGGCTGTTTCGAGTCCGGTTTGAGAATTGCCAGGATCCACTTCAGGCCATACGCCTGGGCCGATTTGAGCACCGCCGGACTGTCATCGACAAACAGGGTACGTTGGGGATCGAAAGGGTGCAGATTCTGCAGACGATTCCAAAACTCCGGATGCTCTTTTGGCAGTCCCAGCTGATGTGATGAGATGACCTGATTGAAAAAACCGGCCAAGCGTGTCTTCTCCATCTTCAAGGCCAGGGTCTTCTGATGGGCATTGGTTACCAGCACCCGCTCCTTACCGGCACACATCAGCTGATCGAGAAAGTCGATCACATGGGGATGGACGGAGATCAGATGATCCACCTCCTCCTTGAGCAGCACAATGTCCAGCTCCAGCTCCCGGCTCCAGTGATCCACGCAATACCAGTCGAGGGTGCCTTCGACGCTTTTGTAGCGCCCCAGTAACTCCTCCGTCGCCTCAGCCAGCGGGATACCCTTGGCCTCCGCATAACGGGAGGGCACATACTCCAGCCAGAAGTGGTTGTCGAAATGGAGATCCAGCAGGGTGCCGTCCATATCCAGTAATACACAATCGATATCATTCCAGGGAATCATAAAAACCGCTCGAATCTATTAATCCTGGTGACTATTGTCTCATGCCGCCCAACTCAACGCACGGGGCCCTATATCCGCATTATGCTGTTGATGCCATAGACTCAACCCTTTAACCTAGTGTACCTCGTCATAGATTCTGTACCATTCAGCGAGTCGGCAAGGGGCTAGCCGCAAGGCATGCCTCGCCGGGAATGGCATGCCCTTTCCAAGCGGCATAACGCCGCGGATGGCCCCTTGCCGGCTCGCCCGCAGGGAGCCACCCCAATACGCCAGCTCTGCGTTATGGCTCTTGCAAAGGGCGCGCCATTCACCGCAAGCCACGCCTTGATCTGGCGTATTGGGGTGGCTCTGAATGGTACAGAATCTATGATGAGGTACACTAGTGTACCTGCGAAATTCCAACTTAAGTGGCCGCCCCTGACCGGTGCAGGCCGTATCGATCCCATACCGGATGATGTAGTGACAAAACCCAAGATTGTTTCACAGCAATTGATCGCGGAAACCCGGCTGTTTCGTGTCGAGCAGCTGGGCCTGGAGTTCAGCAATGGAGAAAAACGGGTCTATGAACGCCTGCTTGGCGGTAAAACAGGCTCGGTTCTGGTGATTCCCATGCTGGATGATGAGACTGTGCTGTTGATCCGTGAATATTCCGCCGGCAGCCAGGACTATCAACTGGCGCTACCCAAGGGTCGCATGGAGCCAGGCGAGGATCCCCTGCAGGCCGCCAATCGGGAGTTGCAGGAGGAGGTGGGCTATGCCGCAAGAGAGCTTGAAATACTCAAGACCTTCACCATTGCACCAGCCTACATCCAGCACCACACCTATGCTATCCTCGCCCGGGATCTCTATCCCCAGCAACTGGTTGGGGATGAACCTGAACCCATCGAGGTAGTCCCCTGGAAACTCTCCGACTGGGACAATCTAATCGCACAACCCGATTTTACGGAGGCGCGCTCGATAGCAGCGCTTTGCCTGGCAAGGAACGTATTGACATGACACTCCCCATACCGATCGATCAACTGTTGAACCTGATCCGTGAAGCCGGAGAGGCCATCCTGGAAATCTACGATACCGAATTCGAAATCGAGACCAAGCAGGACAACTCACCCCTCACCGCGGCTGATCTGGCCGCTCACCAGCTGATCGTGTCGACCCTGGAGCGACTCACTCCGGAGATCCCGGTACTCTCTGAAGAGTCCGCCAAAGTCCCCTTCGCCACCAGAAGCAGCTGGCAACGCTATTGGCTGATCGACCCCCTGGACGGTACCCGTGAATTTGTCAAAAGAAACGGGGAGTTCACCGTCAATATTGCTCTGATCGACGGTCACAGGCCCAGCTTCGGTGCGGTCTACGCCCCAGTCATCAAGACCCTCTATTACGGAATTCCCGGACAGAGTGCCAGCAAACAGATCGGTAACCAGCCACCGCAGAGGATCAGCGTGACAGCCAACTGTCAGAAACCGGCTCGGGTGGCCGGTAGCCGTTCCCACGCCGGGGACTCCCTACAACGCTTTCTCGATAATCTGGGCGAACATGAGCTGGTCAGCATGGGCAGCTCACTCAAGCTCTGCCTGGTCGCCGAAGGCATGGCCGACATCTACCCCCGTTTGGGCCCAACCTCAGAGTGGGATACCGGGGCGGCACAGGCCGTAGTGGAAGCCGCAGGTGGAGAGGTCACCACTTTGCAGGGTGAGACACTCCGCTACAACACCAAGGATTCGCTGCTCAATCCACATTTTCTGGTGTTCGGCGATACCAGCATTGAATGGACTGGATACCTGGGCTGAGCGTCGAGGGATCATGTATTCAGACGGGTTCCCACAAACCCGGGAACCCGTAAATTGACGAACAGAGTGCGTTCTACTGATCGATATCCTTGATCGGAAAGGCCTTGGCGAAGGCCTGCAGCTCAGCCATCGAGGCGGTATCGGAGGAGAGATTGACCATACCCTGGGTCATCTTCAAATTGATCAGGATCTCATTGTTTCTACCCTCGTCCAGCACCAGGCCGGTATAGCGCCCCAGGCGGATCTTTTTACCACCGCCTGCCAGTCCCATCTGGCTGAACATCGCCCCCATGCCACTGACACCGCTGTTGTAACTCACCTTAATGGACTTATTTCCCTTACTGTACTCGGTCTCAATCATCGACATGCCCATGGCTTTCTGCTTTGAAACCTCACCTCGCTGCCAACCGGCCACCTGTTTGGCAAAACGGTCACCCTTTTGCGACTGTTGAATCTGCTCCAGAGATTCCAGGCACCATTTCGCCTCCTCCACAGCACCCGCTATATCTTTATCCTGGTAGAGTTTTGCCGCTTGCTTGCAGTAAGCTGCCGGATCCCCCTCAGCCTTTGCAGACACGGATGCGAAGAGCGCCAAAGTTGCCACGTAAAGTGCAATTTTTTTCATCTTTAATATTCTCCATACCGACCTTCCAGAGCCAGACAGGCTGCAGTAAGGCTACTACCCTAACTTATAAAATGAGACAGCGAGGGATGCCCAATCAATGCTCATCAACGACAACCCCGTCTCTCACGGAACGATAGCCAATTCAGACATCAAATACCAATACCTGTTCAGATTTCCCTTTCAGTCAGCTAGACTGAAGAGATATCAATAAAGAGCATCCAGGGTATGGAATGGCGCCGGGATGGTGGTAATCCGTCAGTGCTCACGAATAAGATGTCCCATCACACCACAATTACCCTAATGGGTTTCGGTTATTTTTGGTGTCGATGGAATTAAAAACGCTCCGGGCTCCAACATGAGCCGAGATCTATGACCAAGCGACGCAGAATACTATTGCTGACCCTATGGGTATACCTGCTATTCATCCCATACCATCAACTCTTCGCCATCGAATCCGAAGATGATGTCTATGCGTTCGACGACTTCCCCTTAGAAGATCTGTTGCAATACCCGGATTGGTTCAAGAAGAGTTTTCTCGATCTGCCGGCGGATCTTGAGGAGGCCATGGAGGATGACAAAAAAGGTATTGTTCTCTACTTTGGCCAAAAACGCTGTGCCTATTGCAAGATGCTGCTGGAGGTCAACTTCGGTCTCAGCGACATCACCACCTACACCCGCCGCCACTTCGATATCATTCCCATCGACATCTGGAGCAGTGAAGAGCTGACCACCTTAAGTGGGGAGACCCTCACGCAAAGGGATTTTGCCGTTCGCGAGAAGACCAATTTCACCCCATCACTGATCTTTTTCAATCAACAGGGGGATGAGGTGCTACGGCTGCGGGGCTACTACCCCCCCTATCAGTTTCGTGCGGCCCTGGAGTATGTTGCCGATCAACACTATCGTAACGAGAGCTTTCCTGACTATCTGGCCAGAGGCGAGGCGAGTACGGCGTTTGAAGCGGGTGACCTCAACGAAGAGGCGTTCTTCATCCCCCCGCCACACAATCTCGACCGCAGCCGGTTCCCGGGGCAACGTCCACTGGTGGTGTTTTTCGAACAGGGTAACTGCCATGCCTGTGATGTACTGCATGGCCAACCGCTGAGGGATCCGGCGATCAACAAGCTGGTCAGATCATTCGATAATGTACAGCTCGATATTCGATCCGACACGCCCATCATCACCCCGGATGGACAAAAGACCAACGCCAGCCAATGGGCCAAGCAGCTTGGACTCTTCTACACCCCTTCCCTGCTGTTCTTCGATGAACAGGGTAATGAGATCATCCGGGTCGATTCTGTGGTGCGTTTCTACCGATTGCGCAATGTGATCAGTTACATCACCAGCCGCGGCTACATCAATCAGCCCGACTATCAACTCTGGCGGGTTGGCAGCGGCATCTGAACAACGCATATGATTGTTAATCCGGCGACCCAATCGTTCACTTTCAACCGCCTTTAGCCTGCCTGCAGCGAGGCATCAAAACGCCGCTGTAGCACGCCTACAGCGAGTTTTGATAACGGAGTTTGCAGACAGGCTCAAGGCGGCCTGTCTTTATATTTCAGATTGTTAGGAACTTCAAGCAGGCCCTTGCTCGGCGTTATGGCTCCTGACAAGGGTCTGCTTGAGGCCCTGAAAGTAAACGATTGGGTCGCCGGGCTAATAGACCTCAAGATCATCTCTGACTGGCCGATACTCCACCCAGGTGGCGATTGCGTAACATAAATGGATCTGAAAGAAGAAAACCGAATCCTACGTCTACGTTTGAAAGAACTGACCCGTAAGGCTGTAGAAAACCAGGAGACCCTGGGGCGCTTCTATGCCCGGGAGCTTGAGCTGCTAAGTGCAGAATCCCTGGGCGAACTATTGAGCGGTATGAGCGAAGGCTTGCTCGCCTCGTTTGAGGTCGACGATATTCAATTACTGATGCTGGATCCTGACCATGAGATTCGACACCTACTGAGTAACAACGGCATTCCCGTCGATGCATTCCCCTACGTCCGCTTCGTGGATGACCTGGGAGTTATCAATCAGCGCTTTCTTCGACTGAAGAGCCCTTGGCTGGGTCCCTTTCTCACTCCGGAATACAACAACCTGTTCGATCAGCCGAGGAATCTTAAAAGTATCGCTATCCTGCCTCTGATCTGCAGCAATCATCTGGTGGGCAGCATCAATCTGGGCAGCCAGGACGCGAACCGGTTTACCCGACAACATGCGACGGACTTTCTCGCCCGCCTGGCTACCATCTGTGGTGTCTGCCTGGAAAACGTCACCAACCGGGAACGACTTCTGATCAGCGGCCTTACCGACCCACTCACTGAACTGCACAACCGCCGCTATCTGGACCGCCGTCTGGAAGAGGAGCTCTCCCGGGCCAGCCGTTATCGCCAGCCGCTGAGCTGTCTGTTTATCGATGCCGACCATTTCAAACGGATCAATGACAACTATGGTCACCCGGCCGGGGACCAGGTGTTGAGAGAGTTGGCAAAACGTATCCGCTCCCAGTTACGCGCCAGTGATGTGGCCACCCGTTACGGTGGTGAGGAGTTCGCCATCCTGCTACCTCAGACCAACCTGTCGGAGGCACTGCTGCTGGCCGAGCGGATTCGCCTTGAGGTCAATTCACATCCGGTCTATCTGGACCAGGGGGTGAACCTGCAGTTGAGTGTCTCCATCGGAGTCAGTGAAACTCTGCCAATGCTGGGAAAGAGCCACCACAAAGAGTTGGGCAACCACCTTTTGGCCTGTGCCGACCAGGCCCTCTACATTGCCAAATCGAATGGCAGAAACCGGATCGAACATGAAATCCCGGAGGGATTGGAAAAGCACTCGGACAAAGGTGCGTTGGATAAGAAAAAAGGGGCCGAGTGTACCTCGTCATAGATTCTGTACCATTCAGCGAGTCGGCAAGGGGCTAGCCGCAAGGCATGCCTCGCCGGGAATGGCATGCCCTTTCCAAGAGGCATAACGACGCGGATGGCCCCTTGCCGGCTCGCCCGTAGGGAGCCACGCATTGATCTGGCGTATTGGGGTGGCTCTGAATGGTACAGAATCTATGACGAGGTACACTAGAGAGAGGTTGTGGCCAAACCGGGCATGACACCCGGCCCTTAGCCCATTCTGCTTATGGGCATCTCCTTTGCCCATCCTTCAGCATGCAACTAATCTTCCACCTGTTTGTGGCTACCGTCGCAATAGGGTGGTGTTTTGGTCTGTTTGCAGCGGCAGAGCCAGGCTTCACCGTTTTTCTCCGCTTTGAAACCGAGTGGCTCGATGCCGGTACCGCGATGCGAGCCGTCACAAAACGGCTGACTGTCAGACCGTCCACAGGCACACCACCAATACTCTTTGCCAGCCACGAGATCCACATCGATTGGCTGTTTGGCCGCTACTACAGGTTTATCCATCGTTTACTCCTCTGTTATTAACCGGAGACGTACAACCAGTGAATCTTGTCACAAGCTGATGGTTGCAGGCCTTATCCCTAGGGGATCAACGGTTTTAGTGTAAGGATTTGTTAACACGAACCCAATGGGGTCCGCGCTGACAGGCCTCGGGAATCTCCATAGTTATCATATCGGACAGCGAAAGAAAATGGCTCATCGGCCCGATGTTACGGTTCAGTAACAATGGGATTTTAATTCGATAAAGCGGCTGCCGATCACATCCGGTGCACTATCCCGAAGGACTGATATCTGTTAATCTCTGCATCCCGAATCAACAGACAGCTTACTTTATGAGTAATAGTGAAGACTGGATAGCCTTTGATAAAGCGCACGTTTGGCACCCGTACAGTGCAATTGGTGCCGATCTACCGGTCTATCCTGTGGTATCCGCAGACGGTGTGCGTATCACACTGGCTGATGGCAGAGAGCTAATCGATGGCATGTCCTCCTGGTGGTGTGCGATCCACGGCTATAACCATCCCCAGATGAATCAGGCGATTACCGAGCAGGCCGAACAGCTGGCCCATGTCATGTTCGGTGGACTGACCCACCAACCCGCCACGGATCTGGCCAGAAAACTGATCGAAATCACACCGGAATCCCTGCAGAGTGTCTTTTTCTCCGACTCAGGCTCCGTCTCGGTAGAGGTCGCCATGAAAATGGCCATCCAGTACTGGCATGACAAGGGAGAGCCGGAAAAACAGCGCTTTCTGACCATCCGCAAGGGGTATCATGGCGACACCTTCGGCGCCATGTCGCTCTGTGATCCAGAAACGGGGATGCACAGTCTGTTTTCTGAAATCCTGCCAAAACAGCACTTTGCCGATGCACCGACCTGCTATTTCGGGCACCCCTGCAAAGGGGATGGGGCAAAAGGATTGACCGATAAGCTGGAGCAACATCATCATGAGATTGCCGCTCTGGTGCTCGAACCGATCGTGCAAGGCACGGGTGGTATGCGATTCTACTCGGTGGAGTATCTTAAAGAGGTACGCCGGTTATGCGATCAGTATGGTGTGCTGCTGATCCTTGACGAGATCGCTACCGGATTTGGTCGTACCGGTAAACTGTTTGCCTGTGAATATGCGGATGTCACACCGGACATCATGTGTGTCGGCAAATCTCTGACCGGTGGTTATATGAGCCTGGCCGCCACCCTTACGACTGAGGAGATCAGCCAGACCATCAGCCGGGGAGAGCCGGGATTGTTTATGCATGGCCCAACCTTCATGGCCAACCCACTGGCGTGCCGTGTGGCGCTGACCAGTATCGACCTGCTATTGAGCTCCCCCTGGCAGGAACGGATCAAAAACATTGAACAACGGCTCCAACAGGGACTCGCCCCATGCCGGGAACTGCCCCAGGTGGAAGAGGTGCGGGTACTCGGTGCGATCGGTGTTGTGGAACTGAAAAAACCGGTGGACATGAAACATATTCAACAATGTTTCGTTGACGCTGGTGTCTGGGTCCGGCCCTTCGGCAAACTGGTCTACCTGATGCCACCCTTCGTTATCGAAGATGAAGATTTGAATAGACTCACCTCCGTGGTGTTTGAGGTTGTTGAGCGTTGCCCTATTTGATTACAGTCCGCTAATGCACGCGAATAGTTGTGTTGATGCGGATTGGCCTGGAGCAGTTTCTTCAAACCGCGCATGGACGCCAATCACTGCCAATAGCCGCAAATAATCAGAGGCTATCACTGCTGTCTCATAGACTGAGATCGATATGATTCTAATGGGTTAGTTTCAGTTGGTTTCTCTCGCTTATCGAGTTTTGTAGCACAAAAAGAGGTTCCTAGGGCCTGTTAACACTAATCATCAGCATGCCGAACAGACAGAGAGAGTAGCTCCCCTCTCCCCTTGCGGGAGAGGGGCTGGGGGAGAGGGGCTTATATGCATCTCCTTGGCTAATTGTGCGTTAACGGATCAGCAGTGACAGGCTATGCCGCTGTATGGGTAGAATCCCAAACACGAATCCAATTTGCGTTTATTTGCCGACTTAGAAAACGAATCAATCGAAAGTCTCAGCCGTAACCACCACCTCATCGACCTGCTGCTGAAAACTGATCCTCGACTGCATCTGTGGAGTCAGGTAGACCTTCCCCTGATCATCAACCAGCATCACTTGTGTTAACCCCATCTTCGCTGCGATTCGCGGCCAATCGACCGGACCCGCCACACTCAGTGCCGTAGCCGCTGCATCGGCCAACCCACCCTGGTTACTGATTACGGTTGCGGAAGCCACATGGGCCACCGGATAGCCGCTGCGTGGATCGATAATATGCGCGTAGCGGACTCCCTCAAACTCCCGGTACCGTTCATAGTTTCCCGAGGTCAGAACACACTCACCATCGGCCACCCCAACCGAGGCGATCACCCCCTCTCCAAGCGGGTGGCGAATGCCGATGACCCAGGGCCGTTCACCATGCCGCCCGGAGACACAGAGATCACCACCCGCATTGACAATCGCGTTGCCAATCCCCATTCGTTTCAGCTCATCGATTGCCAGATTCAAGGCGTAGCCTTTGGCAAATGCACCCAGATCCATGGCGACCATGGGATTCGTGCTACTGACCTGATGCCCCTGAAAACGGACATCCTGCATGTTTGGGTTGCTGTTCAACAAGGCCTCGATATCCGCCTTCTGCGGCGGCGGCCCACCTGGCGGCTGGTCACTGTGAAACCCCCACAGGCCGATTAATTTGCCAATCGCCGGATTGAACAGATGCTCACTGTCGACCGCATATTGCCTGGCTTGATGTAGCAACGCGGCGAGCTCTGCCGATACCTGCAGAGCCTCCCCTTCGGCCAGTGCGCGATTCAGCCGGATCAGCTCCCCCTCTCCCTGCCAGGCATGCCACTCCCGATGCATCTTTTGAAAGGTCTTGTCCAGCTCCCTGACCGCCTCATTGAACAGCTCCGGCTGATCGGTATAGGCCTGGATATCCAGCAGGGTGCCGAACACCAGCAGGGTTTGGCGGTGATCTTGCGGCCCTCTGTCGCAGCCGGGAAGGATTACCATCACGGCCAGCAGCAGCACTCGAACTATCCAAAACATCCAATCAGATCCCATAGTAGACAAACAGCGCTAGTGTACCGCCTTAACCCAAGTGGCGTCTCTTCACGATGGTTGTCCAGACTTACAGGCAGAGACGACTGGCCAGTCATTCGCCACCACAATTCTTTGCAGATAAACCGAGGGAGAGAACCTATGGACAAATTCTGGCTGTGGTTGGCCAATCTTGCCGGCCTATCGGTATTGATTCTGTTACTGGTGTGGATTTTCGACCTGATTTGCTGCTAATTTAGCCTTCCATTGGATTCGTGTTAGGGCCTAAGGTCAGCCACCTCTGAGCATCATGCAACCTGAAATCGACCTCTATTCAGCCATCATGCTGCTTGGTGCCGTACAGGGTATGTTTCTCGCCCTGGCGCTGATCAATGCCAAAAGCGGCCTGCCTGTGGCACACCGCCTGCTGGCGATGTTGACCCTGACTTTCTCCCTCGACCTGTGGATGGCGTTTCTCCATCAGTCCGGGTATATCGCCAACTACCCCAGGTTGTTGGTCATCGATACCAATATCGATTTTCTTTTTGGACCACTCACCTATCTCTACGTCACGGCTTTGACTGCAAGATCGGGGTTTCGCTTTACTCTGCGGCAGTGGCGACACTTCCTACCTTTCCTTCTTGGGTTTGCGATCCTGATACCACTGCTGCTGCTCGATCAGCAGCAACTGCAGAGTTTACTCAACAGTCAGGGGGAGCAGCAGGATAGCGATATCCTCTGGGCCGGGCTTGCCATGATACTGGTGGGCGTACTTTCAATCTTGCAGATGGCACTCTATCTGGGGCTCTCCATCAAGCGGCTGTTGCAACATCAGAAATCGATTGAGGATCAGTTCTCCTTCCTGGAAAGGATTAACCTGGCCTGGTTGAAGAACCTGCTGCTGGCCCTGGTGGCCCTCTATCTCTTCTATCTGGCCGATGTCTTTCTGGCTGATCTGCTCGCTTTCCCCGAAGAGGTCATCGGTATCCACTTTCTGATGATTGTCCTGGTGATCTACAGCATGGGCTACCTGGGATTGCGGCAACCTGCGATTTTTACTCAACAAGATCGGTCGGATCCCAAAACTGACAGGCAATCGCTGGATGCACAAGCCAACCAGACTGGTGCAACCCTGAACGATACGGACCCATCGCAATCTCAACCCAAGTATCAACGCTCAGCCCTGGACAGTGAGACCAGCCAGCTGCTTTTTGAGGAACTGCAAAACCACATGGATGAACAGCGCACGTACCTCGACAGCAAACTCACCCTGCCACAGCTGGCCACGCAACTCAGCATCTCGCCAAACTACCTCTCCCAGGTGATCAATGAACAGGCGGGGTGCAACTTCTTCGATTTCATCAACCGCTACCGGGTCGAAGAGGCCCAGCGCCACCTTACTGCCGAGTCCGCTCAGATGAATATCCTGGGTATCGCTCTGGATGCGGGGTTCAACTCCAAGTCGGCCTTTTATACCGCTTTCAAGCGTCACACAGGACAAACTCCCAGCGAATATCGAAAATCCGCCGGCAAGCAAACCGGAACCAGGCAACTCACTGATTAAAAAGATATTTTAATTCGTCCGGACTTACACGCGCGGACGATAAACCCGCCGTTTCAAGCCACTATTCCCTGCAACAGCAAACGCTGTCCAAGCAAACCAATTGATATCCATCGGGAATAGAACCAATGAAAAGTCTTAAACAATACTGGCCTGTAATCCTTACTTCTGCCCTGTTCGGTATGAGCCTGCTGACCGGCTGTAACTCAAACAACAGTGATGACGCGACAGCCAACGAGCAGTTCCAGGACGCCCTTGAAGAGGCCGTCAGCAAAGGATTGCCGGCGGTCTCTGTGCGTATCGCCGGCAGGAACATCGACTTCTCCGGCAGTGCGGGGATGAGTGACCTGGAAACCATGGAGGAGGCGACCGCCGAACACCGTTTCTATGTGGCCAGTGTGGGTAAAACCTTTGTTGCGGCCACCTTGGTACAGATGGCGTCTGAAGGATTGGTCGGCCTCGATGACAGGATCACCGATTGGTTACCCGATGAGATTACCAACCGTATCCCTTCCAGTGATCAGATGACCATCCGTATGCTGCTCAACCACACCACAGGTTTGTTCGACTTCCAGAACGACAGTGAGGCTTGGGATAACGATTTCTTCTATCTATCCGGCCCAACACGCCACTGGCAGCAGGCGGATGCTCTACCTTTTTTTCTCGATCAGCCACTGCACTTTGAGCCTGGCAGCAACTACAGCTACTCCAACTCAAACTATATTCTGGCCGCGCTGATCATTGAGAGTGCATCCGGCACCACTCTGCAGAGTGAGATCCGTAATCGGATCATAGAACCCCTGGGACTTGAACACACCCTTCAGGGCCATGAGGCGGAAGGTATCCCAGGCCTGGTACACGGCTATGTCGATGACGAAGGGGAGAGCATCGATGTCTACCCCTGGTATAGCCATTTCGGTCTGGCTGACGGCGGCATTCAGACCACGGCGGATGACCTGGCCAAGTTCATTCTGGGCATCCTGCGCACTGATCTTGTATTGGACGACGCCATGCGGACTGAGATGCTGCAACCCTCGATGCTCGGCACACCAGCGTCCAACTATGGATTGGGCATCAAAATCACCCCTATCGCCGGTAGCGACGAGGTAATCTACAGCCACAGCGGCAAAGATCCCGGTTACCAGGCTGAAATGATCTATTTCCAGGAGAAGGATACAGTAATCACACTCTGTGCCAATGGCAGCTTTGATCCCTATGACAGTGTTGCCCAGGAACTGCTTTTAAAGATCTATCAGCTGCTTGAGGAGCTGCAGGATTAGTCGATCCGTTTTTGATCCTGTCAGGTGCGGCCAGGCCGCACCTGCCTGGTCGCACCCTTGCCGAGATCCCACCAAATCCAGAAAAGACGATCCCCAGAAATTCGTGAAACGACCGCTCAGCGGTCCAACATCCAAAACTATTTTCACCGATCTGACGCAAGGGATTACCCTATCAACAATTCAATCGAATCCCCACTGCCTGGGTAGTAGTGGTCCTACCTTCCTGTCTGGAACCATTGAGAAATACTTTAATTCACCACTCTTCGTATGGGTTTGTGTAATCGAGAGCTTTGGATCTGCAACTTATTAACTGAGGATTAGTTATGATTACCCGACATTCTCTGAGTGTGGTCTTCACTGCACTCATGCTCTACCTCCCCCTGTCATTAGCCACCAGCATCACCGAGACAGACTCAACTCAACCCAGAGGATCAGCACCCGGGGTCAATCTTGATGGACAGATACTCGATCCGATCGTTGACGGTTTCAGAAATCCCGCCCGCTTTCCCGGTGTTGAACACAATGACTGGGCGGGCGGCATTATGGCCCAGGCCGCCCGAGATCCGGCCTTCTACGCGGCGCTCAATGTAGCCAACCGGGATTTCATCAATCTACTGGAACATGTGAATCTGGGCGGTGAAATTCCGCCACTTACCAATCTGGGGTATTCAACCGCCCTGGAACTGCTGGACAAAGCGGAGAATGAGCAGGCGGTTGTCGGTGACTTCTGCTTGCGCTGTCACTCACCCGCCGGTTGGCTGGAAGGCTTCTCCGAACCGGCAACCGCCGAAAATCCCCATCTGCGAGGCGACTTCTGGGGAGCAAGCTTTGAGCAATTCTCTCCAACCAGCGCCCAAGCGCCCGACCCACTCCACGGCACGGACTCGGAAGGTCACATGGATGGTATCACCTGTGATTTCTGTCATCGCATGATCGACAACCAGAAGGATGCCAGCGGCGCCAAGGCCGCAGGTAACGGAGGGTACTTTGTAACCCAGCATGAGCCTTTCAGCGCTACAGAGAGTGATCAGCCGCGGGTAATGGATCCCTTCCAGCGAGAGAGCGCCCTGTGCGGCTCCTGCCACGAAGTGACCAATCCGTTTCTGAAGACCCTGACCGATCCGGACGGAGACGGGGTACCGGCCGATATGCCGCACCCCATCGAGCGCACCTACACCGAGTGGTATAACAGCGCCTTCCCCAACAAGGCCAATGGCCGATGCCAGGACTGCCACCGCCCGATGCGTTTCGCCGGCGCGCAGACCTGGATGCTCTCCCATCTTGAACGCCTCTGGGGCCCCATCGATCAGACCTGGAGTGACCTCGGCTATGACGTTTCACCCTCACGCCAGGCGGCACTCGATGCCCGTGTGCTGGACAATCTCGATTTTGTGGATGGTAAAACGGCAAAAATAAGTGTGGTCAATAAATCCAGAAGACTTCGTCCGGGGGAGTCCGGCAGCGTCAAGTTCAAAATCACCAATAAGACCGGCCACAAACTCCCGACCGGCTATGGTGAGGGCCGGCAGATGTGGCTGCACGTCAAGATCTGGACCAAGAAAGGTGTGATTCTGGAAGATGGTAAAGTTGACCCGGCCAGCGGTGAGGTACTGGTCGCCAACCCGGATGACATCTTCGAGATAAAAGCCCTGGCTGAAGGTTTCGGGGATCTGCTCGATGATGATAACAATGGTACGGTCAGCGAACACGAGAAGGAGTTCCACTTCGCTTTGCTGAACAAGGTGGTTAAAGACAACCGAATCCCACCGCAAGGCTTCGACAAGGCCGCCTATATGGCACAGGGTGCCTTCATCATCCCGGAGGATGAGTATGCGGATGGCCAGAACTGGGCCGAGCGGGAGTACAGCTTTAGCGTACCCGCCAATGCCAAAGGGGACATCAAGGTGGAAGCGAAACTGATGTATAAAACTTTCAGCAATCACTATGTGGATTTCCTCGCCCACAAGGACACCGAACCCACGGTCAGCAATGGCGGCCACGCCCGTGATCTACCGACCACCGGCTCCATGACCTCCAATCCCCAGCACTGGGGTGAAGCCCTGCAAGAGATCTATGAGGTCTCCGGAAATGGTCCAGCCATACAGTTCGCGCGAAAGAAGACCACAATCAAACTCATTACCGAATAGTCGCGATTGACGCATAACACACCGTGCCCCGCTCTTGCGGGGCACGGTTTATTGAAGCTTCAATCTGCGGCCGATCAGCAACCTTGTAATTTCTGCACCGTCTCGGCTGCCCTGCCTGAGGTGAGGGTCTGCCTGGCCAGTTCAATTCCATCGGCAATCCGCTCAACCTTGCCGCACAGAGTGAGTCTCACACCACTGTTGTAGATAACCGGGTTAAGCACAGGGCTTGCCTCTCCATGAAACAACGACAGAATCAATCTCGCCGTAGTCTGCGGATCGGCACAGGGCTGATGTTCCTGGCTGGCCAAACCGAAATCTGCCGGATCCAGCGTGTACTCTCTCAATTCGCCCTGATGGTAGTCGGCCACAGCGACCGGCTGCATAGGTAGTTCATCACAACCATCCAATCCCTGAACCGCCATCACCCGTTGTTGTCCCCGCTCACCTGCGGCAGTGGCAAAGCGCTGCAAAAAGCTCTTGTGAGCGGCACCGATGATTGAGTAGCCGGCACCGGCCGGATTGAGCATCACTTCACAGGCATGCAGAAAGGAACGGTAGAAGAGGGTCTGTCGAATCGGCTTAAGGCGCTCAACACCATGCAGGTAACGGCTGGCATGCAGATGGCCAAAACCCTTCTCCTCGATGCTCATGGTGACCTGCTGCGGCTCCTGATAGGCCGGGATACCCATCGCCTCAAGCACAGCGGCAGTGGTAACACCGTTCTTCGGTGGCAGGCCGCTGTTGGAGTGCATCACCACCGGCACTCCAGCGGCAACGGTCAACAGGGCCGCTGCCAGACTCAGATGCAGCGCTTTCTTGCGGCCGTCATAGGGGCCATTACAATTAAGCAGCCGTTCGACCCTGGGGGAGATCAGGGTGGCGCTCTCCTCCATTGCATCCAGGAAGCCTTTCATCTCCTCAACCCTGGCCCCTTTGAAGCGCATGGCGGTGAGAAAGGCCCCAACCTGGGCTGGATGGGCTTCGGCAGAGAGCAGGAAACACAAAGCCGCCTTGGCCTGCTCCCGACTCATATCCCGGGCCCCTTTGGAACCCTTCGCTGTGGCAATCAGGGTTTTACGGAACCGCTCTGCTGCGGGGCTATTGGACTGATACATCGACGACTCCAGTGTTTATCCAATCCGTTATCGATCAGAATGGCCGGTTGATGGATAGGTTGTGTTACGGTCGCTCAACACGATTCCGGATCAAGCAAAGACAAAGGGTACCTGGTCATCCGATTTGTAGACCCGGGCATCGGTGACGCTGGCATCAGCAACCTCCTGGCGGGCCGCCAGCAGGGCCTGCTCGATTCGCCGGTCCGTTATCTGATAGCGGGAGGCCAGCCCGATCTGGTCGATGTTGTCGCAGGGCTCATCGAAAAGGTGCCGGTAGAGGCCGCTCATCATGTTGTAGCGGCTCGACATCAGCATATTGGTTGCCTGTTTGATCTGCTCCTCATAGCCTGCTTGATGCCCCAGCAGACTGGTTGCCAGCATGACTGAGATCGCATGCAGTACGTCGTACTGAACATGGGCGATAAAGACAATCAGATGGTGCTGGGTCAACTCGACCTTTTCACGCCAGGCCCAGCGGATCATGCCGCCGAGCAGCAGACTGAAAAATTCAGGCACGCCCCACTCCATGCCCAATCCGACCGAGGCCAGGGATTCCAGCAGACTGAATGAGGGGTGGCCGGCCAGCAGCCGTTGCGTCAGGACATTATCCGCCACTTCCGGCAGCATCGGCAGATCCTGCTGTTCAAAAGGTATTCCCAATCCCTCAAACAGATTCCGGTACATCACGATATGGGTCGTGGAACCAAGCAGGCTGGCCAGATCCGGGTAGCTCTCGATACTGTGAGTGCCGACCCCATACTCATCCGCCAGCAGCTGTGCCAGGGTAATCTGCACCAGTTCGGAGACCCGCTCGTTCAGACAGCCGTAAGGCAGATCGATGAAACCGGAAAAACGCCCCTGGGCCAGCGCTACGCACTGACGGGTGTTCTTCACCTGATTGAAATAGTTAAGGGCAAAGGAGCTGAGCTGATCCCGATTGAAATCACCCTCGAAGATGCGCACAAAGCATGGGTGACGCCAGACCGGGTGGGACATGACGTGATCATGCAGATCGACAAACAGGGTCTGCATGGCACCAGGCTGAAAGATACTCAGTGAGGATAAGCGGTTGTCAGGATCCTTCTCAGCGATCGTCAACAGCTCTTCAAAGATATGGTGCAGTGAACTCTCCGAGGCATCGAGATCACTGATGATGGTGGTAAAGTCCTCCAACTGACTCTGGCGAAACGCTTCCAGTACCTGTTCCGCATCGAGTGACAGCAGATTGGGCAAGGGGTGCACACCGGGTAACAGAACCGGCCCATCTGACTCACTATTCTTTAACAGATCGGAAAAGAGGGTTCCTGTCGCTGGCTGCGTCGCTTCGTGCATTGTCCTACCGCTTCTACTGATGTGGAGTGGGATTGTAGATGATCTACCCACCGGCTGTCTCAAATTCAATAGTTGGCTTAATCGCTCAGCGCCTTGACTGTATTCGGCAGCTGTTTACGGATCACATCGGCCAGGGCATGCAACGCCTGCTTGCGGGGAAAGGTTTTACGGTAGACAAACTGGACCCGTCGATAGGCATCCTTGAGTGACAACTTCCGAGCGATGATGCCGGAATCGGTTGTCCAGGTACCGCGTACCGCCAGGGCAGGCACCAGGGTACAGCCAAACCCAGCTCCGACCAGCTGCAACAGGGTCTCCAGGCTGGCCGCACGTAGATCGGCCATCTCATCATCCATCTTACCCTCCTTGATACGGCAGACATCCATCACCTGATTGGTGAGACAGTGACCATCCGCCAGCAACAGCAGATCGAGACGACTGAGATCACGACGACTGATATCCTCCTTGTCATAGAGTGCGTGATCCCGCGGGTGAGCCAGCCAGAAGGGCTCTTCGAAAAGCGGCATCACCTCCAGTTCAGGCTCCTTCACCGCCGTGGCCAGAATTGCCACATCGATCTGATGATCGAGCAACCGCTGGGTCAACATATCGGTGATCTCTTCGGAGAGTACCAGGCGCATCTGCGGATAGAGGGACTTTAACGGCATCAGAATCAACGGCACCAGATAGGGACTGACGGTCGGTATGGCACCGACTCTCAAGGCGCCGGCCATCGGGTCCCTTTGCGCCTGGGCCAGCTGTCTGATCACATCCGCCTGTTCCAGGATCAATTTGGCATGCTTGACGATCTCCACGCCAAACGGGGTGATCGACACAGAGCGGTTGGTACGCTCAAAAATGGTTACACCCAACTCCTCTTCCAGTTTTTTGATCTGGCCACTGAGGGTGGGTTGACTGACATAACACTGAGCAGCGGCATGACCGAAATGTTCCGTTTCGGCCACAGCAATAAGATATTTAAGGTCACGCAGGTTCATGCTGATAATTGACACCGGCAATGGAAGATAGATCAATCATACCTCAGCCAAATCGTATGCCACCAATGACAGATCGCAATTCACTTCAATAAATTATGGTTAAGTAACGCACAAATTGTTGTCGAATTGATTCGCCAACAGGATAATGGGGAGACTTGGTGATACCCCGAATTGCTATGAAAACCCCAACCATACTTCTGGCTGACAACGGCTCAAAGCGAGCAGACTCGGTGATCAATCTGCGCCGCCTGGCCAATCAGTTGAGCAACCTCTCCAATCACCAGGTTTTTCCGGTTTCACTGCAGCATGCAGACAACATTCCCACTGAGTCATTGAATGGTGAAGCAGCCGAGATACTGCCGACCTTTTTGCGTGAAAAGCTCAACCAGGGAGAAACCGCATTTATCCTGGTTCCGCTCTTTTTTGGTCGGAGTCGAGCGCTCACCTCCTTTATCCCCCAACAGCTTGAGAAACTGAGAGCCGAGTACGGTCCATTTACTCTGACACTGGCTGAAGAGCTTTACCCTCTACCCCAGGGCGAGCCGAGAGTGGCAAGCATCCTCCATCAACAGCTGCAGATCACAGACCAGGGGAGGCCGCCCCAACTGGTGATACTGGTCGACCACGGCTCTCCGCTTCCCCAGGTCAGTGAGGTGAGAAAGCGGGTCTGTGCGGATCTTCGTCAACAGCTCCCCCCCGAGATCGAACTTCAGCAGGCGGTGATGGAGCGCCGAAGAGGCGATGAATATGATTTCAATGGCCAACTGTTAAGCGAGCAGTTGGAGAAGATTGCCCGCACCAGACCGAATATCACCATCGATCTTGCACTGCTCTTCCTCTCTCCAGGTCGTCATGCCGGCGCTGGTGGTGATATCGAATCGATCTGTCAGCAGCTAACCGGATCTCATCCAGGCATTCAGATACGTATCGCACCACTGGTGGGACAACATCCGGGCCTAGCCGACATTCTGCTCGACCGACTCGACTCAGCACTGGACAATCCGGTTTGATCTTCATATCCTTCGATCAGGTCCGCTGACTCATTTCCTGTTGATGCAGACCGCCAAACAGACTCCGCAGCACCGGTTTGTCACCTGAACGTTCAGCATCTGTGATCAAGTTCCGATAGGGAAACAACATCTGCACATGTCGACCAGCAATACCCAACCATATGCCATCGTATTTGCAGATATTGTCGAGAGTACCCGCATGTATGAGAGCCTTGGTGACACCCTTGCCAAGAAGCTGATCACCGAACTGGAAGAGGCGATTGCTCAGGTCGTCACCGAATGCGGTGGCCATGTGGTGGAGATCATCGGTGATGAGGTAATGAGTCGATATGACAACCCCAGCAGCGCCGTTATCGCCGCCTGCCGCATTCATGAACGGGTAGAGCTCTACGCCGAGCAGTCCGCTATGCCGATGGCCGCACGCATCGGTCTCCATTATGGGCCGGCCATCTTCGAAGCGGGGCGGATGTATGGGGATTCGGTCAATGTGGCCGCCAGGATGGCCGCCATTGCCCAGGCCAAACAGATCATCACCACAGAACAGGTTGTAGACGCCCTGCCCGATGAGTTGCGTCTGATGGCCCGGCAGTTCGACAAGGTCAAAGTCAAAGGCAAAGTTGAACGCATGATCATCTATGACCTGCTATGGCAGAAAGAGGATGTCACTTTCATCCATACCGCGCCAATCACTCAGAGCCTGACAACCAGGACGCTGATTCTCGAGTACAACAATAAAACCTACAAAATGCCACCCACCCAGGGGAGTGTGGGGATAGGCAGGGACCCAAAGAATGAGTTGGTGGTGAACGCCAGCTCCGCCTCCAGGTCGCATGCTGTTCTGGAGTATTACCGGGGCAAATATGTACTCAAAGACATCAGCACCAATGGCACCTACCTGACCACCCAGAACCAACAATCTCTCTATCTGCGACGGGAAACGATCCCCCTGCTCGGGCATGGCAAGATCGGCCTGGGCGAACCGGTTTCCGAGCATAACAAGCATCTGATCAGTTACCGCTTCCAGGAAAGCAAGTAACTCCTAGCCTCGATCGTGAACAGACTCACCCTAACTCTGCTACTGATCACAATCAGCCTCTCCTGTTTTGCACAGACCGCACAAGATCAGGCCGACTCGAAACGGCTGTTGGTAACTGAACAACTTGAACTGATCAAGAGTGAAGCTCTGCAGGATGAGAGCCTGGAAAAAACCACCCAGCAGAGAGTTGTTGAGCTGATCGATCAGGCTGAAAAATGGTTACGCCAGATAAATAAACTTGAAGGGGAAATCTCACAACTCAGCCGAACCATTGAGGAAGCACCAGCAGAGATCAAAAAACTACGCAGCAGCATCGGCCCTTTTGACACTGAGGATGAGAGCCTGCTGAGTTTTATCAAACAGTCCGAACTGGTTGAAATCGAGCAAAGGATAAGCCAGCAAAGCCTAGACCTTAATCAGGCCAGAGAACAACATAAAGAGCAGCTTGCAACCCTTTCCGATCTGCTGGTAGGCAGTCAGCAGATCAATAGCGAAATATCGGAACACAGCGACATACTGAGCAAAATCGACGCGGAGAGCGGAAACTATGATGAGGGTGAAAATAAACACCTGAACCAAGCCAGACAGCTGTTGTTGGACAGTCGCAAGCAGCTCCATGAGACTCAAATCGAACTGCTCAAGCTACGCCTTGCCAACCAGAACCTGTTGACCAACCTGGCTCAGGCAAAGCGGGATGCGACGACAGCCCAGATCGGCAAACTGGAGACCTCACTGCAACAGCTCAACCAGGCGGCCAGCGCCATCAGGGAGGATCAGGCAAAACAGGCGAGACAGCAGGCGGAACAGATCAACCAGCAGTTGAAAAGCCTGCCTGAGCCGATCAAAACGATCGCCCAGAAAAACGCGCAAAACCGTGCTGAATTGGAAGAGCTGGTCTATTGGGACAAGCGGGTCTCGCAAAAACTGCAGGCGACCCAGCGCCAACTGGAGCAGATCAGCGACGACTTCGAACACAGTAAACAGCGGGTCGATGTGGTGGGCGCCAGCCAGGCGATCGGAAAAATGCTCTCCCGTCGACGTCAGGCTCTGCCCTCACTGCAGAGCTACAGTCGCTCATCGGCTGAACGCAAACAGGAGATCAATATCGCCACGGACCGTCAGATCGCCATCGAAGAGCAGCTGCTGGCCCAAAGCAGCCTCACCGAGCATGTCGAACAGGTGACTCAACCATTGGCGGAAGGCCTGTCGGAAGCGAATGCGGATAAACTGCGCAAACAGGTCTTCAGCCTGTTGGGTGCACGCCGGGAAGCACTCAATGAGCTGCAGAAAATCTATGGTCGTTACATTACCCAGCTGACCTCACTCGACCAGGCCGAGCGGCAGCTGCTTGAGGTTTCCGAGAGTTATGTTGACTATATCAACGATCAACTGATCTGGATCTCAAGCGGTGATCTGTTCGATTTTCTCGACCTCAATCAGCTCAAAACCGGATTGACCAGATTGCTATCCCCTCAGGAGTGGCTTCAAACCGGCAGCGAAATCACCCAGGCAGCGAAACAGCGCCCCGGTCTGTCGATGTCCCTGTTAGCCGTTCTGATGGTGATCGTCTGGAAGCAACGCAATGTAACTCTGCAGCTACCCCTACTTGCCAAATCGACCCGCAAAATACGCACTGATTCGATTCGTTTGACCCTGTGGGCCCTGCTCCTCACGCTTGCCAAGATCGGTATTTTGCCAGGCATCATGATCAGCCTGGGAATCCTGCTCAAAACCCTGCCCACAGCCACACCTTTCAGTCTGGTGGTCGCTACCTCACTGGTCACTGTGGGTATCACCCTGACTGCGGCACTACTGCTCTATCAGCTGTGTCTTCCTGATGGCATCGGCATACGTCATCTGCGCTGGAACAGTCAGATCTGCTCAGCCTTGACTAAAGAGTTGCGTTGGCTGATACCGGTTGCCATTCCGCTACGCTTCATCGTTACCCTGAGCGAAGGTGACTACCTCTCTGTCGACACACAAAATATCGGAAGACTAGCCATCATTGCTCTGATGGTGATCACACTGTTTTTTGTCCATCGCCTGTTAAACAAGAAAGGCTTGCTGTTTCAGACCTGGCAAAGAATCAACCCCAACGCCATCCTGGTACAGCTCCAGTTCCTCTGGTTTCCCTTATTGTTATTGATCGGACTGGGTATTGCCATTGCCGGCAGCATTGGCTATTTAAACCTCTCCATACGTCTGTTGAAGCTGCTGGAACTGACCTTCTGGTTCTTTGTCGGCCTGTTTATTCTCAAAGAGCTGTTACTGCGCTATCTGTTTATCGCAGAACGAAGACTGCGCTATGAGAACGCTCTGCAACGACGTGAAGAGTTACGTCAACAAAGAGAGCAGGAGCAACAGCAACTGGAAGATGAAAGCACAGTAATTACCGCTGAGATTCCGGAGATCAATTTTGATACTTTGAGCGAACAAGCCAAACGCCTGGTTCGCTTCGGTTATCTGTTCGGCTCTGTGGTGGGCACCTGGCTGATCTGGTCCGACTTTCTACCTGCTCTGGATTTCCTCACCACCATCCAACTGCCGTTTACCGCCACCCAGGTTGTGGACGGTATTGTCACAGAGGGATCGCTGACTCTGAACGACATCTTCATCGGTATTATTATTCTGGTTTTCACTATCCTTGCAGCAAAGAACCTGCCCGGTATACTCGAAATCACTCTACTGCAGCGACTACCTTTGGAGACCGGCGCCCGTTATGCCCTGACCACTTTGTTGCAATATCTGATTGCAGGTATCGGCTTCATCACCGCATTCAGCACCATCGGCTTTCAATGGTCGAGTATTCAATGGCTGGTCGCCGCACTGGGTGTTGGATTGGGATTTGGTCTACAGGAGATCGTCGCCAACTTTGTCAGCGGTATCATATTATTGTTTGAAAGACCGATTCGGGTAGGTGATGTTGTGACCCTGGATGATACCACCGGAGTGGTCTCTAAAATTCGCATCCGGGCCACCACCATAACCAACTATGACAAGCAGGAGATGTTGATTCCAAATAAAGAGTTCATCACCGGCCGGGTAATCAATTGGACCCTGAGTGACAAAATCAACCGAATTATCATTACTGTGGGCATCGCTTATGGCAGTGACGTAAAGCAGGCCATGAAACTGATGATCGAAGCGGCTGAAGAGAATGAAAACGTGCTCACCGAGCCTAAACCGGTAGCCACATTCGAAGCATTCGGCGATAGCGCACTCAATCTGCTGCTGCGGGTCTATCTTGGCTCGATGGATAATCGTTTGGCCACCATCACTGCGTTGCATGAATCGATCAATCAAAAGTTCAATCAGGCGGAGATCAGCATTCCATTTCCACAGCGGGACATCCATATCCATAATCCGACCGACAAGTAGCCGCTCAGTTTTAATTCGGCGTGATTATTCAACTAGGGCCTGTTAACACGAATCAAAAACGCCCTACTGTGTCGGTTAGCGCTGTTGAAGCACCCTGACCTTGTTGTCATTACCACACAACATGGCTTCAAACTCTCCAGCCGGTAGTGGTTTACTGAAGAAATAACCCTGCGCCATTTCACATCCCTGCTGATGCAGAAAATCGAGCTGCCTCTGTGTTTCAACACCTTCAGCGACCACTCCGAGATTGAGCTGATGCGCCATGGCGATAATCGCAGAGGTAATCGTCACATCATCCGCATTCTCCGGGATATCGCGGATAAATGAACGATCGATTTTCAGGGAATTGAGTGGAAATCGTTTCAAGTAGCTCAAGGATGAGTAGCCGGTGCCAAAATCATCCACCGAGATATTGATACCCATCATCTTGAACTCGTTCAGTGTGGCGATGGTTTCGTTCACATTCCGCATCAGGATACTTTCCGTGATCTCGAACTCAAGATACTTCGGTTCCAGACCGCTGCTGCGCAGAGAATTATCGACGATATGACTGAGATCCCGCTGAATGAACTGCATACTGCTCAGATTGATCGCCACTCTGATGTTTTGGTGTCCTGCATCCTGCCAGGCTTTGTTCTGACGACAAGCCTCATTCAGAACCCATTCACCAAGCTCAATGATCATACCCGTCTCTTCAGCGATGGGAATGAACTCATCGGGTGGAATCATACCCAATTCAGGCTGATGCCAGCGCAGTAACGCTTCAGCAGAGACCAGCTGACCGGTGCGCATATCGATCTGCGGCTGATAGTAGAGCTCCATCTCTTTCGAGACCAACGCCTTACGCAACTTACCCTCGAGCTTTAACCGGGTAGCCGCAAGTGCATTCATCTGTTCGGTATAAAACTGAAAGTTGTTTTTACCCACTGCCTTGGCGTGATACATGGCGGTATCGGCATTTTTCAGCAGCTCTTCCACATCATGTCCATCCCGTGGAAAGATCGCGATGCCGATACTCGGGGTTACATAGACATCATGACCGTTAAGATTGTAGGAGCTGGCAATCACACTCTGAACACGCTTGGCAACGATGGCGGCGTCTTCAGGCTCCTCGATCTCATCCAGTAGCACTGTAAACTCATCGCCTCCCAGCCGTGCGATATTTTTACCCGAGAACTGCCCGGTATGGGAGAAACTGATCGTATCGGATATCCGTACCTGCTCAACCAGACGCTTGGTGATATTCTGCAACAGCATATCGCCGATATCGTGACCGAGAGTATCATTGATTCGCTTGAACTCATCCAGATCAAGATAGAGCACCGCCCCAATCCTACCATGGCGCTTTGCTGTATTGATTGCCTTGCTTACCTGCTCCTTGAAGGCTTGTCGGTTGGGCAGATCGGTCAGCGAATCACAATAAGCCAGATAACGTATCTTCTCATCCCAGCGTTTGCGTTCAGTGATGTCCCGGGCAAAGATACTGAGCATCGGCTGATTACCGGCGGTAGAGCTGGATATCGCCAGTTCCAAAGGAAACTCCTGACCATTTTTTCTCTGGCCGACGGTCTCAAGCCTGAGCCGGCTTGGGAGATTGCTCTGATTCTCAAAAATCGGCTTCAGTTCATGCTCAATCTTCACAAAGGCTTCGGGTGGCAGGATGAGTTGAAAAAGCCTAAAACCCAGAACAAATCGCTCGTCATAACCGAAAACCTCCCTCGCCTGCTGGTTCCAACTGACGATTCGACCACTGCCATCCGCTGTGATTACCGCATCAAAGGCGGTATCGATAACGTTGGTGAATCGGGCGCCCTCGATTGCCAATACCTCTTCCGCCGCCTCTTCCTGCAGTTGGGCATATCGACGATTGCGATATACCGCAATGATCAAGCCCAACACCAACATGGTGATCAGCCATTCAATGAATACTCTCGATCCATGAATCGCATTCAGGCTGATAACCCGACTGACAGACAGGGTGAACTGCAAACCGTGCACTTCCAGTGGCTGAGTAAAGTTGACCAGATGTTGACTTAGCCCCAGTTCCAAATTTTCAGCACCGAACTCTGCCAGCAGTTTGTTCAGGGAACCATCAAGAGCTGGTGCACCGCGAAAGAGTTTTAAGCTTAAATCCTTACCAGGCAGCTCCAGACTTGAGAAGAACTGTTCAAAATCGATTCGTAAAACAGCGAAACCGCTCAACATCTCCCAGCGGTCGCTGGCCGCTTCCGGTGGGTAACGCCCCAGATAAACCGGCTTCAAAATCAGGTAGAGAGGTTTATTGATATAGCGATTCTGCAGTGTCTCGAGCGCAATGGTATCCCCGTCCCGAATCGCCTTTTCTATCAACATCGTAAAAGCCGATTCATTGGCCAGATCATAACCGAGAAGACTTGCGGTTCTTGGCTCCATCGGCTCGATAAAACTGACCGGCAGATGAAATCCCAGATAACGACCGCCATCACCCTCATGAGAAAGCGCATGCCGTTTCAATT
This sequence comes from Candidatus Thiodiazotropha sp. AKAK2, assembly GCF_058244685.1. Classification (NCBI taxonomy): domain Bacteria; kingdom Pseudomonadati; phylum Pseudomonadota; class Gammaproteobacteria; order Chromatiales; family Sedimenticolaceae; genus Candidatus Thiodiazotropha; species Candidatus Thiodiazotropha sp. AKAK2. The sequence goes on from NZ_JBSYOP010000008.1 coordinate 136,789, forward strand.
TAAAACCGACAAATCCCTCCACCTTCATGCGACGCTCAAAGGCTGCCACATCCTGAGTGGCGACACGTTCGACATGCATCACCGAGTGGATGAACGGATAGGCTATCAACAGTTCCTGGGAAAACAGGGTCTGCTCTGCACTGCTCAGCATATCACTGGCATGGTGCTGACCGACCAGGGCCGTCAGCACTGTCTCCAGATTGGCCACCCGATGGATCACCGCACGCTGAACCTGCCAGGCCTGATTGGCAAACTCCCGTTTAACGGCGGAAATCTCCCGGGTTACGGAATATGTAATCGACAACAGGGAACAAACAGCCACCAATACCCATACGATCAGCCTGCGCTGACCGATGAAGACTTTTTCCCTGATCGTGAATTCCATCATTATTGAATTTTCTTGGCCTTTCTCACCAGTGGATCGGGAAGCTTCAGACCACTCACCATAAGAATCGAGTGATTCACCCAAATCTCCCACTTTCTGTTCGATACGATCGGTATATCTGTTGGCGCGACACCGTCTAAAATGGCAAGTGCCGCCTTAGCTGCCCACTCCCCATGCTCTTCAGGAATTTTGGTAAAACCAAGTACGCTATAGGGCATCATCCAATTATGGGTAGTCAGGCTCAGACTGTGGGTGGTGCGTTTCAGACGATCGACCACCTCGGTCTCATCCCAGTCGTTGATACCTGAATTGCTGCCGATGATCACAAAATCGTATTCCTGAGCCTCTTCGTACGCGGCCAGCCACTCGGCCATGGTTGAAACCAGGCGGCGATCCAGTAACAGACCGATATTCTCGGCCATGCCTTCGAAGCGCGCCGCATTCTTCTTCTCCGTCAGGGTATCAGCCCCCAGGTAGACCGCACGTTCCGCACCAATGCGGATACTTCTGGCCTTGTTGAATAGAACATCGATTGGCGCGACCTCCACCATGCCCGTGGTATTGCTGTAAGGAAATCCATAGGCCTCCACATTCCAATTGATACCGCAAAACACAAACGGAATCTCATGATCCTTGAAATAGGGCTGAATCACATATTTCGCCGCGTTGTCATCGGCGGTAATCACCACATCGGGCTTCCAGGATAGAATCAGATCCCGGGCATCCTTGGCAGCCTGCTGCTTGTATGCCTCATCCTTATGGCGCTTGGTGTCCATATCGATCTGCTTCAATTCACATTGGGTCCCAATACTTTTTCTCAGCCCACGTTCAACCCCGTCCGACCAGGCATAACCCTGATGATAGGACGAGATATAGAGGCACTTACTGCTGGAGAAAGCACCGAATGGAAGAAAAAACAGTAATATAATTAAGGTTATCTGATTTTTTAGTTCTAATCTGAAACGTGCTGGCGACATGAATCCTATCCCTCTGCCAAATCCAAAAGACGTCAAAAAAATATATCGGCGAAAATTTATAAACTTTACAATTAAGTACGAACTCTGGCTGCCCTGAAATCAGCAAGCGCCTTGCATCCGATACTGCCGCCTCCCCACGAGCCACCCCCTAAAAACAAAATAATCCCTTAATAATCAAATGAATAATCATCCATCCCTGATAGAAAAATGGGCGGAATTTGCACTGTTCACCCACTGATCGACCTGCCACCCGGAGCCGAAGCCAGCGCGCCGACTAACCATCCAGCAGAGAAGCTGATAAACGAAAGCCGATGTCGGATTCGAACACAAGAATCACGAATGTGGATACTGCTACTGACAGCCACCGGCCACTCTGAAATGGTCCACGGATGCGGAAACCGACCCGAAAATTGCGTAAACAAGCAGTGTCTCACTAGGACCTGTTAAGACGAATCCAATACATCCTACCGGGCCTGTTTCTGTGCCCAGCAAGGCATCAAGACCCCTTTGTAGCACCCCTACAACCAATTTTGATAACACGGTCTGCAGACAGGCACGCTTTAGCCTGGCTATTAAAATCCAACGGATAGGGGCTTCAATAATACCCTGAATATACCTATCGAGGTGTCGGGGTAAGAAACAGCTGCTCCAAAGCCGGCCGCATCCGTTTTACCTCCCGCAACCCCTCGTTAATGCCCATTTCTGCCTCATCAAACTCCATTAGTCCGAGCTTTGACATACGAGGCGCTAAAATCACATCCGGCGGGTCCCCAGCCATCCGGCTGCGGGTAATTCGATCCTGCATGATGTTGATTGAACTGGCCACCACATCATAGAGCCCAGGTGTTTCCCGCTCCGTTCCGAACAACCGCCCGACCAGGTCCCGCTTGCTACTCTCCAGAGTACTTTTCAGTTGGGTCTTGATCCGATTCAGCAGATCTCCCCCCTCCACTGGCTCAGACTGCTTTTTGCTGTTGTGTGAATCGCGCTTTAGATGCTTACCCAAAATGTCGCCATTGAGATTGACTGCAATCACAATATCCGCCCCCATTGCCCGACACAGGGAGATGGGTACCGGATTGGCCAATCCCCCGTCCACCAGCCAGCGTCCATCTAGGAAAACCGGGGTGAACAATCCGGGTAGACTGATGGATGCCCGCACTGCATCCATCACCGAACCACTGCGAAACCAGACCTCACGTCCGCTTTCAAGCTCAGTCGCCACAATCCCAAGCTGGCGGGGCAACTGTTCAAAATCCACCGCATCGACATACTCTGTTACAAACTCGGTCAGTTTCTCTCCCTGGATGAAACCACCACCATTCAGGCTGGGATCAAGAAAACGAATAATCTCTTTCCAGGTCAGAGAGCGGGTCCAGGCCTCCAGCAGATCAAGCTTGTCCGCGGCATAGGCTGCCCCCACCAACGCACCAATCGAACTGCCACAGACAATTTCAGGCTCTATACCCAGTTCAGCCAATCCTTTGATAATACCGATATGGGACCAGCCACGGGCCGCGCCACTGCCCAGAGCCAAACCGATCTTTACTTGTTTAGCGTCGCTTTCCATCATGTTGCCCTTCCCTCATGATCAATGACAACCGGACTCTGCAGATCACTTGTCGTTTTTAACTCTGATGAGCCTGCAACAGATCCAGAGCATGCAGTATACGCCGTTTCAGATCCAACGGCTGGCGGGATATCAACTCAGCGGGCACCCCGATCTTATCTGTCAGACGTTCATAACTCTCAAACCCATAGGAGACCATGAATGGATGCATTCCGGTCCCGATGGCGGCAACATAGTCCCGCTTTTCATCGCCACAGGCATAGGCCCTGGCCGGATTGATCTTAAAACTTTCCCTGACCGCCTTGAAGGCATTGAGCTTTTGCTCCTTTTGCGGAAGATGCACAACAAAATCGAGACCGCTGACATTCACCCCATTTCTTCGATAGAGCTGTTGCAGGGTTACTTCAGGTTCCAGTGTGATATTGCGGGTAACAACACCCACCCGGATCCCCGCATGATCGATGAGCTGGTTAAGCAGTTCGTCCATGCCTTCATACAGACGGGCTGACTGCCGGTATACCTGGGTCAGAGTATCCAATACGGCAACACGCTTTTCCGTATTGAGTTGCTTTCGCAGGTTCTTCGGCAGCTCTTTGATACCGCCAAGATACTTGAAAATATTCCGCCGTTTCTGGAAGCGGACAAACTCGCCGATCGACATGTCGTGCGCCTCGAATGTCTCTGTAATGGCATCGAAAGCATCAATCGTCGTACCGTCAGCGTCCATGATGACAAGTCTATCATTACAGTACATAGAGGCCCCTCAAGGTTCAGACCGCCGGGAGTTTGGACAAGCGGATCACTCGACAAATAGGGAACCTGGAGTGTTTGGGTCTGCCAACACAGATTCAATTGGCAGTGCCGAGCCTTCTGGATCGTGTTGACAGGCCCCGACAGAAACAGCATGGCGCCCATCAACCGATTGAAACGGATTTCTGTGACGAACAGATGACAAAACAGAGTCAAATAGTCGATCAGAAGCGACTTAACAAATAAACCGATTGGATCAGTTTGGTGGTTTAGTAGTGACGCTCTCGCAACAGCCGCACCAAACCATCGCCGTAATCGACCACCACGCCCTCACGTTCGATCTGCTTCAACAGATAGTCGGTGCCTCTCAACTTATCCCCTTCCCCATAGCGGCGCATGTTGATCAGTACAAAGCGACGCTCTGGCTCTTTATGGTAGACATGGATACTGATCTTCAGTTGTTGCAGCTCATCCCGCAGCCCCTGAGGCAACTCCCAAACCAGCGGGATCGTCTCATCCACCACTTCCTCAGCTTCATCGGCAACAGCAGTCTGCTGAGAAGCGATCGATTGAGGAACGGATTTGACCTGAGGAATCACCGGCTCAGGGGCTACTACCGGAGGCCTTTTGAGTGGTTCCGGCCGTTGAGCCGGAGAAGGTTCCAGTTTCGCCAATGGAGGTGGTACCTGATTCTCCCTGGAAACGGGAGTCTGCTCAGCTGCGATGGTGTTTGTCTTGTCATGTCTGAACCGCTGTGGAGGCTCTGCCGGTCGACTCAGCTTTGCCTCGGACATCAGTGAGTGCTCACTTGGCATGCCACTGTTCAGCAACTGGGACTCAAGGTCTGGCTTTTTTGGTGTTACCGGCTTGACGACCGGAGGGTTAACCACTTCCGGCATGCCTCCACGGACTGCTTCGGGTGGAGGCAATACCTCCGCCTGTTGTGGCCCGGAAGTCACCATACTCGACTGAGACTTGTAGAACAGAAATCCCAATATCCCACACACCAGGAGTATCACTAGAGCAATAATCCAGACTCTCCAGCTAGCTGGCTCTGAACTCGCCTCATAACCTTTGGGAATCAGCTCCTGCTCACTTGAGGATCTGTTTTGGGAGGCTCTTTCCAATGCATCGAGAATCGATGACATCTCAGCCTCCAGACTTCATCAGAGCGGGTCTCGTCCGGTCGGTCACCATACCCTTTAGCTGAATCAAAGTCTGCTTACCGACAATACCATCGTCCGACAACCCATTTTGCCGTTGAAACCGTACCACCCGCTGGTGCAGTCGCCGATCAAACCTGGGATTCGTCATATTGTAATCACTCTCTATGCCCTCAATCTTATCCAGCATTGAGATTAACCAACTCACATCACTCCCCGATTGACCTAATTGCAGACTGGCCTTGGCTAACGACGGCGGACGCCACAGGATGATGTAACTGCCCGTCCATAACCGATCCATTTCAGCGTAGTCGAATGAGAACTTTCGGCCATTCATATCCAGTGTCACCGACTGATCCCTCATACCGGTCAACACAACATGGTAGCGCTTTCCCTGTGCCATCATCAGCTCCAGAATGGCGGGCCGATTATAGTACTCAAGGGTTTTCCAGGAGCCCCGGCCAAACAGACAGCTCAGACCAACCTCCTCGGCCTTGTCACAGGAGGAGCGCTCCTTTCCCCCGCTGGGATAAACCTCCTGCCAGTAACTGAAAAGGGTGGAAAATGCACTGTTCTCATTACCGATTAGTCCACTCAGCCCACTCGATTCAGCATCGGTTTGCTCAGCATGTTGTTGCACCTTGATATTGTCCTGCTCAGCCATGGCAACCGAGTTAGCAGCTTGATCAGCGGCTTTGAGGGCTTCAGGACTTAACACATCGGGCACCGTTAGCGCTGAACGATCAGGCTCAGCTGCTACAGCTTGCTCGACAAGCGCTCCAGCTGCAGGTTCAGCTGCAGGCTGATTTTTAACCTCACTAATCTGCTGGGGCTGCTGAACCTGTTGCGGCTCTTGAGACGGCCGGGGCTCTCCGGAGTGTTGCAATTGTTCAGGCTGTTGCGACTGCTGCTGCTCAACCATCTGAGGCTCATGTCTGGATTCGGCAAACAATTGAAACAGATCCACCTGAGGCAGCAGTGCAAGCACCAGCAGGGTTGCGCTGACCCCAGCCATCATCCAACCCCATGAGGGGAAGCGGGAGGTCAACCCCTCCTCGCCACGTAATTCTCTGGCTACCTGGGATAACATATTGCGGCTGACCTGACCCTTGCGCTTACCGTATGCGGCCAACATTCCACGACTGCAGAGGATATTGATCAGGCGGGGGATCCCCCCACTCAGCTTATAAACCCGTCGAATCGCTCCTTCAGTGAACAGCGGTCGTTCCAAACCGGCCACTTTCAATCGATGCAGTATGTAGGCTCTGGTTTCACTACGTGATAGGGGTGTCAGGTGATAGCGTGCCGTTACCCGCTGAGCAAGCTGCCTCAACTCCGGACGATTCAGCAGGCCTCTTAATTCAGGCTGACCAACCAGTATGATCTGTAACAATTTTTCGGATGAGGTCTCCAGATTGGTCAGCAACCTGATCTGCTCCAGGGATTCAAAACTCAGATTCTGGGCCTCATCGATGATCACAACCGTACGTCGGCCCTGGGCATGACTCTCCAGCAGATAGGCATTCAGGAAGTCGACGATCTCCTTGATGCTGCTGCAACCCAGTGGATAGAGCACTCTCAGTTCGTCACAGATGGTGGCTACCAGCTCCAGAGGACTCAAACGGGGATTGAAGACAAACGCCACATCCACAGCCCTTGGCAATTGGGCCAGCAGTTTTCTGCACAGCAGCGTCTTGCCGGTACCCACTTCGCCGGTCAGCTGAACAAACCCACCCCCCTGAGTTACACCATACAGCAGATGAGCAAAGCCGTTACGGTGGCGTTCACTCAGAAAGAGGTATTTAGGATCCGGGGTAATAGCGAATGGATCTTCAGCAATTCCAAAATAATCCTGAAACATAACAGTAGCTTAGAGCCTAGTGTAGTAGATTAACAATCAATGGATTCCTTGGATGGCAGTTGTATAGACACACCTTACTACACAGCTGCGCACAGGACAGCTCAATTTGTAGAATCAGCACTGGCCGGATCGATCTGCCAGCGGGGATTGATCAAATCGACCAATTTAAAAAAATGCCACAGTGTCGGTCTACCGCTACATTTATTTTTTCTAAACCCCATAAAGGTTCTTCTATTCAAATCAGATCAGACCAAAAAATGTGACATCGTACACACTTTCAATCTATTTCGACCAAAATGTGCAATTTTTAACAGCAATCAATTTAAAAAAGTCCGATTTTATTTGTCACAAAAGTAAACAATAATCGCAATTTGCCGATTATTCTATTGAGCCCTAAAGGTTGCTACTCAGTACTGATTAACCACCTTTAAACTCAATTGCATGAAGGGAAGCCTGAGGCACTGAACTGTTGCATTAGGCTGAATTTGTTAACTTGTGTCGCATTTACGTCAAACAACCTGAATATTAAGTTGTAATTTATTGTTATTATGCTAATTTTTAAGTTGTAAGTACGCAACACTACAGAGATCGCCGATATGACTGGACTCTACAAATCTAAAATCTGCCAGGAGTGCCCTCACCTGGTAGTCAGCGGAACCGCATGTGATTGGCAGCCCCATGAATGCCCCATCCAGAAAGAGAAGATGCAGCGTCAGAAAAAGACCAAAGCTAAGGCCTTTTTATTGACCAACCTGTTGATTGCGGATGATTTCGACGCCGTTCGAAGCTGTAATTGAGGCAAAGGGCCATAAATCCAACACTGAACCCAGCTCATCATCGCCCCTCTACCGGGTCAGATAGGCTGGTGACATCTAATAAGAGATTGCGAACTCAGGGGCACCCCTGGGTTTCTGGAACCGGATAGAGCAGGCAGACACCCACAAGGGGGAACTCATGCCTGCTATCTGTCAACACCCACCTCAACCGGCCTTCCAGTCACATCCCTCTCTCTTTTAGTTCCAATCCGGCAGACTCCCTGCAAAATAGCAACATCTGACTTCCGCTCAAGGGCTTGGAGTAGTGGAAACCCTGAATCATATCGCACCCCTCCTGTTGCAATATTTTGAGTTGTTCGTGACTTTCAACACCTTCAGCCACTGTTTTGATATCAAGACTTCTGGCCAATCTGATTATCGAAACACAGACCTTCCTGTGCTTCTTATTGTGATGGATATCCTGGACAAACTCGCGGTCGATTTTAATTGCAGAAACAGGCATCCAGTTTAGGTAGGCTAATGAAGAGTAACCGGTGCCAAAGTCGTCTATGGCCATATGAAACCCGTGATTGGCCAAACTTTTCAACAGCTTCATTGTACTATCAGCCTTTTCCATTAACATCGACTCCGTCACCTCCAACTCAATGTTGCATGCTGGCACCTCATAATCATTACAAATCTCCAGCAGTGAAGAGAGAAAATCATTTGAGCGCAATTGAGAAGCAGATATATTGACCGCCATCTTAATCTCAGGGTTGATCTGTAAAAGTTCTTTTGTTTTTGAAACGGCCTGCTGCAAAACCCATTTCCCGATACTATTGATCAAGCCGGACTTCTCTGCTACCGGTATAAACTCTGCTGGACTGACCTCACCCAATACGCGGGATTTCCAGCGCAACAAACATTCGCAACCGACCACGCTCTCCTTGCTCAGCATCAATTGTGGCTGAAAAACCAAACTTAATTCCTGAGCATCGATGGCATATCTCAGCTCATTATCGATTTTTATTTTTTTAATCGCCTTCAATTCCAACCTGCGATTAAAAAAACAGACTGAATTCCTTCCATCCTCTTTTGCTTTGTACATTGCCATATCGGCATGCCGCAGAAGGCTTTCATAAGCACCTCCATCGTCTGGACTTATGGCAACGCCGAACGAAGCAGAGATAGTTACTTCAGTGTCGAGAATCTTATACGGTTGATTCAACTGTGAAACCAAAGCATGTAATCTTGCTTCTATATCATTTGGGTCAATGTCTGGCATGAACAGTACAAACTCATCTCCACCCAAGCGACTTAATGTGTCCTTTTCCCTGATCAAGCGTTTCATTCGGATAGCCACTTCCTGCAGCAACTTATCACCAACAGAGTGGCCCATTGTGTCGTTGACCTTTTTAAAGTGGTCTAGATCAAAATATACCAGCGCTGAAGTTGCACCACTCCTCATATCGGCTTGGACGGCCTTAGTCACCCGATCCGCAAGTAGATAGCGATTGGCCAGCCCAGTCAGCACATCATAAAAGGCAAGATTCTCTATTTCGTCTTCTGTCTGTTTCTTTTGTGTTATATCGGTAAAGACAGCAATATAGTGGATATTATCGTTAATTTCATCGACAATTTTACTGATACTGAGCCACTCAGGATATATTTCACCAGATTTCCTACGATTCCAGATCTCACCTTCCCAGTGGTTGTTTTGGTTAATACTGTCCCACATTCGTTTGTAGAAATGATGATCGTGTCGATGCGAAGCAAGTAGGCTTGGATCATTACCCAGAGCCTCTGACTCTGTATATCCGGTAATGCGTACAAAGGCATCGTTTACAGAAATGATCTTATTCTGATCATTTGTCATAACAATAGCATCTCGACTCAGACGAAAGGCATTCAATGCCAACGTCAACTGCTCCTCCTGTACCCTTTGACGCGTTACGTCCGCAATCAACTCACCAGTTCCTGAAGGAACAGAACTGTTTTTACCTATAATTGGAAAACGCGATATGACATATCGAGAATCATGATCCCTGTTTGTTGAGAGCTCCACCTCATCACTGGAAGATAAGCCCGAGATCAGAACTTTGGCTGATTTAGCCTCCTCCTTGACTGCCATATCATATGGCATCCAGGACTCTCTGCGTCTACCAACAACATCTTCGTAATGTTTATTATTTACTTTTAAAAAATAATTATTGGCAAAAGTACAAATCCCATCTCTGTTGTAAGTAACAACCGAAGCGTCAAGATTATTCAAAATTGCCAGCAAGCTATTTTTATTGACACCATCCTCCATATCAAATTTATGTATCTGCACTGTAACAAGCACTAGGTCTGATGCCAGAATCGTATCAAAAGTTGCAGTCAAATGGAGATCAAGATGATGCATCACACCCAGTTCATCTTTATAACTCACATCCTCCACGCAGACTGGAGCATCTCTTTTCAGCCCAACTAGTGTTTTTTTAACTCGCACCGTCTCATTTACACTAAAAAGTCTTAGTAAAAAATGACCCTCCATCATCTCAGGACTTCTAAAGCCAAATAGAGCAGACGCTTTTTTGTTGGCCAACTTGATTACATTAAATTTATCGACAACAAGCGCCGCATCGGGTTGATTATCGAAAAGGCTTTTATATTGCATGGCTTTAATTCAACTGCGCAGAATTACTCTTCATACCAAATGGTGATATTGACATGACTCACAACACAGCCATAATCTTCTGCAGAAACAGGCGCAACATTCATCACGAACCATCTCTTTTCATTTGGCGAATGACAAGGATATTCAAAACTAAATACTTCTTTTGTACCCTCCAGCACTTGCTTCACACCGCCATACACTTTTCTCGCATCACTACCGGCAGGAGCATTTGACCCATAACAGGTTTCCAGATAGTTAACACCCACCCCTGTGGTTTCCAAATTGGTATCACCATTGGCTTTAGCAAATCTTACCCAGGCCTTGTTGACCAACATAATCGTGCCATCATGACTGAGTACTGCAATATGCTCAGGTAGGGCATCGATTATTGCCTGCAACCTTTCTCGATCTCGATATGCGGTAACATCGATAAACGTTGCCACCGCACCCTGGCCATCGTTTGAAATATGATAAGGTAACAATCTAACCAGATAGGTTGTTTTATTACTTGTCATTACCTCCTTCTGTATCAAACGGCCTGTTGCCATAGTCGTTTTAAAGTCTTCCATCAGCCCACTGTAAATCAGGATGTTGTTGATTTCGTCAAGAGGGCGCCCAAGATCAGTCTCCCTGACCTTAAAGATCCCAACCGCATCTGGACTGTACCTTGTCAGATTCAAGTGTTGATCAACAAAAACTGTCGGCACCCCGACCGCTTTAGTCATACTGTCCAAATCAGCATTTACCCTGTTCAGTATCTGGACTTTTTCCTGATACTCTGCATTTACCGTATTCAACTCTTCGTTGACAGACTGCAACTCCTCATTGGAACTTTGTAACTCCTCATTAGAAGCCATCAACTCCTCATTTGTCGCTTGCAACTCTTCATTTGATGTTTCAAGTTCTTCGATAGTCGCCTGCAGACTTTCACGAGTAGCCGCTAACTCACTCTCCAATACCTCGATTCTTTCAACAGTTTCTGCATCAATATCGATAGATTTTGGCTTAACTTCACTATCACCTACGCGCTTTTCAATAAAACTGAGCAACAACAGCGTTTCCAGACCATCCCTTACAATCGGAGAGACCAGAATTCTAATCGTTTTCTCTTTTTCCCCCGTTGAAACACGTATTGCATCAGATGCGATCTTCTCTTTTTCCTTTGCCGCTTTGAAAATCAAAGCCGATGCTACCGGTACTACGGTTTCCGGCAACAAGCGATTTAATTCAAGGCTTGCAACACCCTCCTTGGCCTGCATAAATGGAGTTACATCACCAAACAGGTGTACAACTTCATTCTGACTATTCACAAGCATTGTGGGTGGTACATATTCCCGTACCAACCCCTTAACTGCCGTATCAATAATACTGCTATTTGAGATTGCACTTGACGAACTCACCGCATCCTTTTTGTTAGACCTTGCAACATATCGCTTAAACGGTTCGCTTAGAGAATCGAATCGCATAGGAGGAGGATTAGCTGATTTTTGATAAAGCTTATGTTTTGTATCTATTGCCAACAGACCAATATCCGCACTGGCTACCGACTCACTTGAACCAAGCAACATGTAACCTTCGGGTTTTATCGCAAATTGTAATCGTTGAAGTGCTTTGTTTTGTGCCTCTTGGGTAAAATAGATCAAGGTATTTCTACAGGTCACTAAATCCATCTGTGTAAACGGCGGATCAGATAACAGATTGTGCTTAGCAAATACTATGGTTTGTCTAAGTTCTGGCTTAACGTTATAAGAGTGACCAGTTTGGGTAAAAAACCTTTCAAGTCGCTCCGAAGTGATTTCAGTTCCGGTCGCTTCAGAATAGTTACCTGAAGCAGCAGTATCAATGCTTTCCTGACTCACATCCGTAGCAAAGATCTTTAAGTTTGGCCAGCGCCTAAATTTTTCAAACGCCTCCAGAAATAACATAGCGATTGAATAGGCTTCTTCACCTGTAGAAACGCCCGATATCCAGACTCTAATACTCGAACCTGTAGAAGCATTCTCTACAATTCTTTCTATAACCCTGCTTTCAAGTACCTTGAATGTTTCCGGATCTCTGAAAAAGTTTGTAACCGGAATCAACAGCTCCCTTTTCAAAGTAAAAACTTCCTGGCGCTCTTCCTTGAGTAAACTGTAATATCGATCGATCTTACTAAGATGCCTAACCTGCATTCTACGCTCTATCCGACGGAGAATGGTCGCTATTTTATAATCATGGAAGTCGATACCTACTGTCTGCAGCAAAATTTGCAGTATGCCTTCATAGGCATCGTCATCCGAAATCGACACATCCTCCTCTACTGGCCCAGACAACAATGGTCCTGGAGGCATATTTCTGATGTGAGACATCAAACGTTCAGGTAGATCCTCGGCACGCATAATCGCATCCACCAATCCCGTACCGATAATACTGGCAGGCATACCATCAAATTTTGCACTGTTCGTCTCTTGCGCCATCAAGAAACCACCAGAAGCGTTAATCGCTATCGCACCCCTTGAGCCATCAGAACCTGTACCGGATAGCACGACGCCTATTACTCGTGAACTGAATGACTCAGAAAGGGAAGTAAAAAAGATATCAATAGGCAATGTCAGTACATGGGCCGCCTTAGGCTCAAGTTTAAATCGGTCCTTTTCCAACCGCATTAGTTTTCCTGCCGGTATTAGAAAAACCTTATCTGCCTCAAGTTGCATATCATGCTTTACCATCACCACTTTCATCGATGTATATCTGCCCAACAGATCTATCATCATGCTTTTATGATCTGGAGATAGATGCTGTACAACTACAAATGCTGCACCGCTATCACTTGGACAGTGGGTAAAGAATCTCTCCAAAGCCTCCAAACCACCTGCCGACGCACCGATACCAACAACAAAGCCGTTAAACTTTTTCGTTGCAGGCTCTATATTGTTGTCAATATCATTCATATGTTTTTCACTTGTCACTGGGTCTTAAGTAATTAGGTAGAGATGTGTAAAGATCTGCTGCTTCACTAACCGTTGCGCAGTATCGAACTCCAGTCGGTAGGGTCTTCATCAGATTAATACCCTGACCTCCAACCCAAAGCGCCACCTGGTCAGGCAATGAATCCCTGAGCTCTGTCAAATATTGGTGAGTGATTCTGGGTTTGCAGTAGAGACTGACACTGATGCATACGATCTCTATTGAATAGGCATGGACGGCTTTACAAACCTCCTGGAACGACAACCCACCACCTATGTTGAGACAACGACCACCAATGGAGGCAAGAACAATCTCCAATAAGCTAAGACCCAGGGTATGTAACTCACCATAGGGCGTGGTAAGGAGGATGTTTTTACCTCTCTGAGTCACCCGCTTTTTCAGTGAGGCTTCAATCAGCGCCAACTCAAGCAGGCTCGAAATACAATGCTCTTGATAGGGACTGATCTCTCCCCGATACCAGCGCTCCCCAACTTCCACCATCATTGGCGCCAATACCTGCTCAACACATTCGATCAAATCCCCTTTGTTGAGCAATTTTCTCAATTCACTTTTGCAAAGCTCCAGATCGTGGGCCTTAAGCGCTTCCAGGGCGACTCCATAAGCTTTTACACCAGCCAAATTCCCATCAGCTAACAGCTGCACAGGCAGAATGTTATTTTTCAGATTGGTAATCGCCTTACGAATCGGAATGCCAGTATCCACCTGCTCTTTAATTGAAATCAGGTTGCTTAGATGGCGCTGAGAATAGTAGCGACGACCACTATTCGACCGCTCAGGGTCAGGATAGCCATAGCGACTCTCCCATTTGCGCAAAGTCGCCTCCTTAACACCGGTCAGGCTCGATATCAGTCCGATACTGTAGATTTTTGATTTAGACATACCCATTGTCCCAAAATCTTTGTCCAACTTAATATTGGACAAAAAATACCGTGGAAAAACAATAGGCAAAGACTGATGCAGGTCAAATGACCGCCATTTATTCAAATAACGTTCAATTAATTATGGGGAGAATAATTTTTGAGGCGACTCAGCAGGGTGCCATATCGCAGCAGTGTAAAAAAATTACAACGCGCAGGATCGGGGCAATTCTTAGTTTCGGCACTAAAAACTAACGCATTGATATTATAGGAATTATTTTTCAAAAGTGTAGAAAAAATCACCCGCCTGGGTACGGCCTGTCTCAGCTTCCAACTGCCAGCGATCGGTCAGGTCATAACGCATTCGCAACTTGCTCTCCGCACTGGAAAGCTCGTTGATGTACTGCACATAGAGCCTGGGCGAAAGGTAGGTACCGGCAACGAAGGAGGCCTCCTCCAGGCTGCTGCCGGTGTCTAACCTGAACTCCTCCAACCCGAAGCGCCGCCCCAATTCAGAGGCGAGATCGCTGGCGCCACTCGCTTTCAATGCCGCAGCCAGGCCTACCTGACCGGAGGATTCACCCGGGGGCCTGCCGGTCAATATGTAACTCAACACATCACTCTCAGACATCACCGGCGTGGAGAACAGATCGAGCTTGGGACTCTTCAGGGTACCGCTGACCCGCAATCCGGCAACCACATCATCCACTTCCCGCACCGCCCGCACATTGATCCCCGGATTATCCACCGGGCTATCGGCAAACAGGGCATAGCCCCGCTCTATTTTCAGGTCCTGTCCATAGGCCTTGTATACACCCTCCTCAATACCGAGACGCCCACGGCCGATCACCGGGCGACCTGGTTCATCGATGATCAAAAGATCACCTTTGAAGTTGCCCCTCAGGCCAAATCCATCAAAACTGACCCGCTTACCCAAAGCGAGTCTCACTTCAGCACGAAATGGGGCCTCTCGCTGAACCGGTTCATCCGCTTGTTCAGACTGTTTCAGCACCATATCCGAACTGACCGAAACCGCACCTTTGGGTAACTCCCGCGGACGCAACCGGGCATAAGGCACCTTGATCAAACCCCGCACTTCCGTACCGTCGGCCTGATGCTTGAATTGTAGTTCGGGTGAGATCAGCACTTCGGCTTCCGGGATATCCACCGCCCGCCAGGATTTGCCGGTTATTTTATATTCGGAGGGGAAGCCATCAGCCACACTCAACCTGGTGGTGCCATTGATCGCCAGCTGTCCATCCCCTGAGTTGACCTTACCGGTCACTTTCAGCCGATCCCATTCAACCGCCTCGATCAGCAGCTCAAGATCCCTCAGCTCAGTTCCCAGTTCAGCGACATCCACAGCCCCACCGCTAAGCCTTGCCTCACCCTGCAGTCTGGGTTCAGCAACCACCCCTTGAATATCGAAATTGATGTCAAAGTTACCACGACTGTTCTGCAGCTGTGGCAACAGGCTGGAGACCATGGCCAGATTCTCGATACCACCTTTCAACTGACCGGAAATGGGCTGCTTCTGCAGATCAAACTCCGGCAACTTCAACCCAGGCAATCTGAGCTTACCATTGATTCCGCCAAGCTCCTTTAAAGGCATCTCCAGCTCAGCCGCTCCGCCTTTGGCATCGAGCCTGGCCGTTAAACGACTGCCGGAGAAATCGACCTCGTGCAGCTGATCCTGATAATCGAAACCAAGTCCTGCCTGGGCCAGTTTCAGATCGACCCGGCCCTCAATCTCACCGGCGTTGTTGGCATTAAGTTCCGCTTCAAACCCTAACAATCCCTTCAGTTTCGTACCGCCAGGGGCCCAGGCCTCCAGCCTTTGCAGATTGAATTTTTCAAGTTGCAGTTGAGATTGCCAATCCGCACTCGGGTGTTTTGCAAACTCACCACACAGCCGACTCTCACCAGCAACCAGACAAAAAGGTTCCAGATACTGCTCCCTCTCCCCGAGTTGGAAATCCGCTGCCTGTTCGAGCTGCCATTCGCCAAGCTCCTTTGACTTCGTACGGAGCTGCTGCAATCGCCCCTTCCAGCGTCCTGCAGAATCCAGACCGGCATCGATCATCAGTGCCAGCTGTGGCGCCTCCTGCCCGCTCAGAGCCACCTTCAACTGATGCGTCTCAACCTGGCCGTCAAGATCAACCGTCAAGGCATCCCACTCTCTGCCAGCCAGAGCAAGTCCACTGGTATCAAGCTGAAGTTTGACTGGTTGGGATTGCCCCATGCCGAAGACCAACTCCCCGGCAAGCCGCTGCAGGGCATAACTCTGATAAGCGATGTCCTGCCCGGACAGCTGGGCCGATATTTGTGGCGACTGGAGAGTACCCTGCAACTTCCCCTGACCATTCAGTTCACCGGAAAGACCTGGCCAGAATCCTCCCAGATCCGGGGCGGCCATCGACCAGTCAAGCCCCAGTTGATCACCGACACTACCGGATGCCGTGATCTGATTCGGACCACTCTGCAGATTTAAATCCTTGATGATCGCCTGCTTCTGAGCAAAGGTTATCTCCCCTTCACCCAGCACCGGGTAGTCACGCAAACGGCCCTTGAGAGCATCGAGCTGCAGCACTCCCTGAGGCTGCTGATTGTGCAGCTTGCCCTGACTACTCAGGCGAAAGCCCAGCTTCCCCGGAAATGCCGGATGCAAAATGCCCGGATTGAAATCCTCAGCGACAAGTTCCATCCGCCAATTCAGTACATCTGACCAGTCGAAAGAGCCTTTACCATTGATCAGGCCATCCTCCTGACGCAAGCTCATCTGCGCCAGCGTGATGGCTTGCAGAGTGCCGTGGCCATCCGCATGGATCTCAGCTGCTGGTAGATCAGGCAGATCGAAGGCCATATTCAACTCGTAGACATACCGATCGAGGCTGCCTTTGAGTTCGAGCTCTCCCTGCTCACTGGCCACACTCACCGCCTCACCAGTCAGTGGCCAGGTCAGCTGTTGCCAGTGTAGGCTTGCGGCCAGCACGCCATCGTCAAGCCGATAGTGGCCCCGGGCATCAAGCTGCAGGTCATTGGGATTGGTCAGCTTCAGTTTGGCTATTTCAACTCTGTTACCCCGGTAGCTGGCTGACAGCTCACTGGACAGCTTACCGAGCCCAGGTTCATCAAGTTGGATATCCCCGTTCAGCGACAGCTGTTGCAGATCCCCCTGAGCATCGACCCTGCCACCCAGCGTGGCAGGAAAATCGGCAACGAATTCAGCCAGATCGATCTGATCAACAGCCAGCACGGCCTGCCAGTTGATGTCACCGAACAGATCATGCAGATCGATATGAAGATTACTGGCAATCGGTGGTTGCAGTTTTTGTTGCAGCTGGAGACTTTCCGCATCGCCATTGATCTCACCAGCTCCAGCGATCACAGCGCCTTCAGGCAGGCTGTAGCGCCACTCCAGCGTTAGCGACAGGGGCAGGCTTCGATCAAGCCCGACCTGGCCATCAACCAGCAGCTCAGCCGAGAACCCCTTGAAATCAAGATCACTGATCAACAGATGTTGATCTTCGGTAGTCGCCCTGAACTTTAGGTGATCAACTACCAGGGGCTCACCATCCGAGCTGGTTGTGAGCTGGAAGCGACTACTGGAAAAGCGCTCAATTGTGATCTCCAGGGGTAGCATCACACCCTGATAGGGGGTACTGCCCTGATCAGAGGATTCACCTTGTGGAAGGCTGAGGGCCGAATCGCTGAACAGCAGCTCTGTGATCTCAAGGCGCCCTTTCAACAGTGACCATGGGCGCCAATCGAACTTGAAAATCTCGTTACAGAACTTCAGCCCATCCTGCTGCTGATAGCACAACCCTTCGATCAACAAGGGTCCGGCGAGTCGCCCCTCGATGGACTCGACACTCAGTTTTCCAGGCAGATAGGGTTGGGCCTGGTCAATCAGGCGCCTGGCGCCATCCTGACTCATGCCAATGTAGAGAATCAGTGACAGGCAGAGCAGCAGCAGGCCACCGATCAACAAGGCAATCGCTCTAAAGAGGGTCACAATTCAGGCCCTACCACAACATGCAGACGCCAGTGCTGCTCGTCCTCAACCCGGCCGGAAGCAACATCGAAACGAACCGGCCCAACCGGAGATTGCCAGCGCACACCCAAACCAACCCCATAAGCCGTTTCCGAATCATAATCCTGATCATAGGCGTTACCCGCATCGACAAACAGAGCACCACTCCATTTACCGCTGATGTGGCGATCGATCTCAAGACTGCCCACAGCAAGATAGCGCCCGCCGATCACATCGCCTTCGCTATCTTCAGGCCCCAGATCCTGATACCCAAACCCCCGCACCGTGTTATCACCACCGGCAAAGAAGCGCTTGCTTGGTGGTAACTCATCCGAGAAGTCTGGCGCCCAGGTTGCCCCCAACTCCACCCGACTCAGCAGGCGCCACGCCCCATCACCCAGAGCACGGATATCCTTGCCACTGGCATAGAGTTGGAAATAGCTGGTAGACGACATCACGGCATCTGAAGCACCCTCGATACGAAAATTCAGACGTTTGCCCCTTTTAATCCGCTGTTTCCCGTCACTCTTGATGCGTAGCCAATCCACACTCGGTACCAACAGTCTTGATTTACCCTCCCGATTGCCGACTTTAAAGTCCTCACGGGTATACTCCAGCCCCAGGCTGCGTCGCCAGCCTCGATCCAGGCTCACTGAGTGGGTGAGATTAATTAACGCCCGGTCCCCCTGATTGGTGTCGGAGTTGAAATGCTCATAGGAAGCACCCAGACGCAGATAGTCTTCGGTGGGCCGCTCAAGGGGGATGACATACTCAGTGCTTAGACTGCTGATCGGCTCCGATATCTGAAACTCGGTACGCATTCTGTGGCCCCGGCGGCCTATGCGGCGGTTCTTCCAGTCCAGGGTCAACCTCGGCCCGGTGTCAGTGGAGTAGCCCAGACCGATCCGGTAGCGGTTCTTTTTGTTGGGCTTGAGATTGATATCCACCGGCACCCGATCCCCCTCCACCTGATCCCGACGACTGATCACTTCGACTCGTTTGAAATATTCGCTGTCGGTCAATTGCCCCTGCAGATTGAGCAGCGCCTCCTGACTGAACGGGTCACCTGTATTGAAAGGCACATAGCGGCCCAGGAAGTCAGCATCCATGACATCCTGATTGAATCGAACCTCACCGAAACGTAACCGCATACCGGTATCCAGATGTAGATTTATGCTAGCCGTATCACTTGCCGTATCCACCACAATTCTGTGTTGCAGATATTTTGCGTCCAGATAGCCCTGCTCGATGGTATCGGACAGTAAAGACTGCTTAGCCCTGTCATAAAGACTTTGATCCAGCACATCGCCGGTTTTCAGAGGAAAAACCTTGCTCACCCGAGGATCCTTACTGCCTTCACCGGAAACCCGGAAATCAACCTCGTCTATTTTCACCGCCGGGCCTGACTCGACGGTATAAGTCACTTGAAACCTCTGTTCCTGCTGCGCCAGTTTGCTGATGATGCTGGGCTTAAAAAAACCGAATGGTTTCAACGCTTCCCGTATCTCACTCTCCGCCTTCCCATGCAGCAGACGGAGCCTGGCCTCAGTCAACGAGGAGCGGGACCTTTCCTGTTCGATAGAGAGGTATACCAGCACATTGTCCCGCACCTGTGACTCCAATCCCTTAACACTAACCGCAACTTCCAGACCATAGAGGTTTACTGGGATCGCCAGCAAGACCAGTATAAAAATTGAGTTTCGCATAAGGATTGCAGAAGCTGAGCGGAAAAGTTTTAAAACTAACCTTTGAGTAAATAAGAGCGCACTTGAAAAGCCTGGACCCAGTTTGATCACTTGAGAGCAACAGGCACCTGGATTGACACTGTCGGCCAGAGCAACCACAGCATATCAAATATCCATCTGTGACTTGAGCCATTCTATCCCGAGCCGACAAATATTCACAAAGCTCCGGCTCACCCACCAATCGATGAGTTCACTCTTTGCCATACTGGGCCTGTCGACATCGAGGGCAAGTTTGATGCCAGGAGAGTAGACGGTTTATTTGCCGGAATAGCAGTATGATGCTAATACCGAGCAAGAGTTCCAGGAAGCACTTCTCCCTGCGTGCAAACAGCCAGGCTTGATCAGTCCAAGAAAGATCAAACCTGGCTCAATGGCGGTAACTGACGAAGGCCTAGTGGCATCAGAAGCGGACTAACCGCGTAACGGATCAGACAGATCCGAAGCAGAGGAGTTACTGGCGCTAGCTTTTTCCTTGATCAATAGTTTACTGGTATCTGCAGCGGATAGCGGCCGCCCAAAATAGAAACCCTGGGCATCATTACAGCCCTCAGCCACCAGAAAGCTTCTCTGCTCCTCGTTCTCCACACCTTCTGCCAGCACATTCAGATTCAGGTTCTTGGCCATTGCAATGATCGCACGAGTTATTGCCACATCATCACCATCTCCAGGCACATCATGTATAAACGAACGATCAATTTTCAGCCGCGTCAATGGAAACCGCTTCAGATACGCCAGCGATGAGTAACCTGTCCCAAAATCATCCACCGCCAGGTCCGCACCAAGATCTCGCAACTGCTGCAGTATGGAAACTGATGCCTCAGGGTCTTTCATCAGGAAGCCTTCAGTCACCTCAAACTCAAGCCACTCAGCCCGGCACCCTGTCTCTTCCAGTATGGTTTTGATGGTCGGTATAAGTTCAGCACTGCTTATCTGTTTTACCGAGAGATTGACCGCCAACCTCTTTGGCGCTATGTCCTGCTCATTCCAACTTGCCATCTACTTACAGGCAATTCGTAACACCTGCTCACCCAATGAAATGATCAGGCCGGTATCCTCAGCCAATGGGATAAATCTCGAAGGTGAAACCATACCCATATCGGGATGCATCCAACGTACCAAGGCTTCCACACCGATCAGGTCACCACCGGCTGTAGCATATTGAGGTTGGTAGTAGACGACCAATTGATCCTCGACCAATGCCCGTCGCAAACTTGATTCGAGAAATATTCTCTCAAAGGCCTGCTCGGTCATGTCAGCGGTATAGTACTGGAATGTATTCTTACCCTCGTCCTTGGCCTTATACATCGCCGCATCCGCATTGCGCAGCAGGGTGTCTGCGGTTCGGCCATCCTGAGGATAGACGCTGATGCCGATACTCGCGGTAAGAAAGAACTGATGATTATCCATTTCAAACGGCAGCTCCAGAGAGTGGATAATCTGCTGTGCCACAATTGCCGCGTGCTGTGGTTTGTTCAGGCCCTCGGATATGAAAGTGAATTCATCGCCTCCCAACCGAGCCAACAGATCCTCTTCCCGCACACTGTCTGAAAAACGCTTGGCAACCTCTTTCAAGACCATATCGCCAACTGCATGGCCAAGACTGTCGTTGATCTCTTTGAATCGATCCAGATCGACAAACAGCACCGCCAGCTGAGTGTTGCTACGTTTGGCTTTACTGATCGCCTGTTGTAAGCGCATCAGAAACAGTGCTCTGTTGGGCAGATTGGTCAGTGAATCATGGTGGGCGAGATGTTGCAGGTTGTCCTTTTGCTGTTTAACCTCATCCAAGAGCTCAAGATGCTCAGTGATATCCCTGGCCACTTCGATAACGCCACGTAGAGTGCCATCACTGTTCAGCAAAGGAGAGGCGATCACCTCCACCCGCTTCAAACTACTACTGTTTGATGAAAAGGGCCGGGACAAGATTGCACTGGCCTGACGCCCGTTTTCAAGTACCCGGTGAACAGGACAATTCTGAGCATCAGATCCATCTGCTGGGTATGAAACAAATGGCAGATCAAAGTAGTACTTTGGTTGTTCACGCTCAAAACCAAATCCCTTCAGCACCCGCTTGACACTCTTGTTCAATCGGGTAAGGGCGGGTATCTAACCCGCCCTCCCCACACCACCTAGCATGCGGGTCCGCACTAGGCGGTTCATCAAGCGTAGTGAAACTTAATCCATAGCTCTCGCACTGAGACAAGCCCTTGTTT